>JBBRUA010000158.1:0-7165 GCA_038248245.1 Pyrinomonadales bacterium
CAAGGCGACGCTCGAGGAAGATAAACGCTGGCGACGCTTCAACTTCTCTAAAGTCGCGGATGAAAGCATTCAGTATCTGACGCCCGAGCTTCGTGCAGCTCTCGAGAATTACTCAAAAGGCGTAAACGCTTATATCGCAACCCTTGATGACAAGACTCTGCCGATCGAGTTCCAAATGCTGCGCTTCAAGCCGCGAGAATGGCGTCCGACTGACTCCTTAGTTATCGGGAAGATCCTTTCCGACGCATTAAGCACTACATGGCGAAACGACCTTCTCCGTGCATCGATCCAAAATTTGCCCAAGGATAAGATCGCCGACTTGACCAATCAAGTAACGCCTTACGATGTGGTGCTTTTTGGGAAGGAAAAGGCCGGCTCAGCGAAATCAGAACCGTCTGCATCATCCGGTGAAGTTTACGAAAGGGTGAACGAGAAAATTCTTGTCGCAGCGGACAAAGCCGAAAGCGTTCGCCGCTCATCCCTCGAGCGGGTCGGACTTTATGCCGAAGAACTTGCGGCGAGCAACAATTGGGTGATCTCCGGCAAACGAACGGCTGACGGAAAGCCTATCCTCGCCAACGACCCGCATCTTGCTCCGTCGGCGCCGGGAATCTGGTATCTGACGCACATTTCGACGCCGACGCTTCGAGTTTCCGGAGTTGCGATCCCGGGCGTTCCGGGGATAATTCTCGGGCATAACGCAAACATTGCATGGGGTGCGACGAACGTGGGCCCGGATGTGCAGGATCTTTATGTCGAGACCTTTAATGAGAAAGGCGAATACAAAACTCCTGCCGGGTGGAAGGCCGCCGTTAACCGCAAAGAATTAATCAACGTCCGCCCGAACCCGCTCGATCCGAAGACGGACGCAATCGAGTTCGACGTGACCGAGACGGCGAACGGGCCGATCATCCTTGACGAAGGCGGGAAGCGTTACGCCTTGAAATGGACGGCGTTCGATCCGAAAAATAGTGAGTTTGAAACGTTTTACGAATGGAATCGCTCGAAAGATTGGACGGAATTTAAGACGGCTTTGAAAAAATATGGCGGATCGGCGCAGAATTTTGTTTACGCGGATGTTAAGGGAAATATAGGCTGGTACGCGGCGAGTAAGATCCCGATCCGCCGCACCGGCGACGGAGCTTTGCCATATGATGGCTCAACGAACGAAGGCGATTGGACGGGCTTTATCCCATTCGACGAGATGCCCAACCTTTACAATCCGCCGTCGGGACTGATCGTCACCGCAAATCAACGGATCGTCGGCACCGGTTACAAATATACTCAATTTTCCCGCGACGCCGCCGCTCCGTGGCGGGCCCGGCGGATCTTGACGTTGCTCGACACAACGAAAAAGCTGACGATCGATGATGTCCGTGACGTTCAGCTAGACGTGTTTAATATCCCGCTCTCGAATCTGTCGCTTATGATAACTTCGCGAAACGCGGCATCGCCGGAAACTATAGCCGTTCTCAAAGCATGGGACGGAAAAATGACGGCAGACTCTCGCGGAGCGATTCTTGCGAATGAGATCCGTGGTTGTGTCGCGGAAACGGTCGCGTTTGAGTATAAAGGCGTGCCGACCTATCTGATCCGCGAACGCATTCTCGACTGGGCGATTCGTGATCAGGTTGCTCGATGGCTCCCTGCGGGTTTTGCTAATTATACTGAGTTGCTAAAAGCCTGCGACGGTGTTGCTCGAACAAAGCTTGCAGACCCGAAACGAATGGGTCCGGATCCGCTTAAATGGGTTTGGGGCAACGAATCGCGTGTAAACTTTCCACATCCGCTTGCTGCCGTACCTCTGGTTGGCCTGATGTTCAAAGTGCCGCAGGTCCCGCTGAACGGCAGCGGCCAGACGCCGAACGTCGGTTCGTATGTCTCCATGCGTCACATTGCCAGCCCCGGCAACTGGGACGCAACTCGCCACGTGATCCCACTCGGCGTGAGCGGAAACCCAAGATCGCCGCACTTCTTGGACCAAAATGCCAACTGGTACCTCGGCGAGCGATCTATCTTTCCATTCACAAAGGAAGCCGTTGAGAAAGCAACCAAGTCCACGCTTTTGATGAACCCGAAGCCTTAGCCAACACGCAGGCTTGTGCCTTTCTGGTTATCACGAAAGCTCTCTGCCATAGGCTATTGCCGCTGATTGCCTAATACGCCTTCGCAAAAACGACGCGTTTGGTGGATTCGGCCCCGGAGAATATGCATTTGCCGGCTTCTTCCGGCGCGTTGAGGGGAATACAGCGGATCGTCGCTTTAGTTTCTTCTTTTATCTTATCCTCAGTCTCAGAAGTGCCGTCCCAGTGGGCGAGCACAAAGCCGCCTTTCTCAATGCGGACTTTAAAATCTTCCCAAGTGTCGATATGGAACGTGTTTTCCTCGCGGAACCGAAGGGCTTTCTGGTAGATCGCCTGTTGCATCTGGTCGAGCAGGATCTTGACGGTGTCGACAACCGTGTCGATCGCGACGGATTCCTTCGTGAGCGTGTCGCGGCGGGCGACTTCGATGACGCCGTTATCGAGGTCGCGCATTCCGAGGGCGAGGCGGATGGGGACGCCTTTAAGTTCGTACTCGGCGAACTTCCAGCCCGAACGCTGATGGTCGCTGTCGTCGAATTTCACTGCGATCCCTGCGGCTTTTAATTCATCGACGATCGGGGCAACGGCGGCCGAGACGGTGGCGAGGTCTTCCGGATTTCGGTAGATGGGAATGATGACGACCTGGATCGGTGCGAGCATCGGGGGCAGCACGAGTCCGAGATCGTCGGAATGGGCCATGATCAGAGCTCCCATCAAACGAGTTGAAACTCCCCAACTCGTCGCCCACGCGAACTCGAGTTGGTTCTCTTTATTGACGAACTTAACATCGAACGATTTCGCGAAGTTCTGCCCAAGAAAATGTGACGTCCCGGCCTGCAAAGCCTTACCGTCTTGCATCAGAGCCTCGATACAGTAGGTCTCAATTGCTCCAGCGAAACGTTCGTTAGGCGACTTGAGGCCTTTCAGAACGGGCATTGCCATCCATTCCTCGGCGAAGGTCGCGTAAACGCCGAGCATGCGTTCGGTTTCCTCGATCGCCTCCTGTTCGGTCGAGTGAGCGGTGTGGCCTTCCTGCCAGAGAAACTCGGTCGTCCTGAGGAAAAGGCGCGTCCGCATTTCCCAGCGAACAACGTTGGCCCACTGATTGATGAGCAAAGGCAGATCGCGCCAAGACTGGATCCAGTTTTTGTAGGTGTTCCAAATGACGGTCTCGGAGGTGGGGCGAATGATGAGTTCTTCCTCGAGTTTGGCAGTCGGATCGACGATCAAACCTTTGCCGTCGGGGTTAGCTTTCAGGCGATAGTGCGTAACTACGGCACATTCTTTGGCGAAGCCCTCGGCATGCTCTTCTTCTTTTTCGAGGAATGACTTGGGGACGAACAGGGGAAAGTAGGCGTTGACGTGTCCAGTCGCTTTGAACATATCATCCAACGCACGCTGCATTTTTTCCCAGATCGCGTAGCCGTAAGGTTTGATGACCATGCAGCCACGAACAGCTGAGTTCTCGGCCAGATCGGCACGTTTGACGATCTCGTTGTACCATTCGGAATAATTTTCCGATCGTTTCGGTAAAGCTTTGCTCATATGAATTGTTATTCGAACCGCTATGTCCCGCGGTCTACGTAAGTTTAGAATGATATTGCAATTCAAGCCGAGTTTCAATCGAATGATTTTCGAAAAGCTGCCTCTCGGATTGTGTCTACTGAATCTGCGTTGTGATAGAATTCACGAGTTATGAGTCACTTCGAACTCGATCTTCAAAACACCGCGACTGCGTTTGCAGATAAGTCAGATTCCGAACTCTCGGAGAAACACCGCATATTCAAAATGCTTAATTCGCCGTTCTTGAACGCCATCGGCACGGGCTGTGCGAAGTTTGCGCTCGCATTGGGGCTACCGGTCGAGGGTTTGATCAAGGCGACGATCTTTGAGCAGTTCTGCGGCGGCGAAACCATCGACGAGTGCGACAAAGCGGTCAAGCGGCTTGGCAATTCGAACGTTGGGACGATCCTCGATTACTCGGTGGAAGGGAAACATACGGAAGAGGACTTCGAACATACGAAGGATGAGATCATCCGTACGATACAGCGGGCGAAAAATGACCCGAATATTCCGTTCGCTGTCTTTAAGGTGACGGGCGTGGCTCCTCTGGGGACGCTCGAACGCTTAAGTAAAAAGAAAAAGCTCGATGCGAAAGACCAAGCTAAGTGCGAGCGCATTCACAACCGCGTGGCGCAGATCTGCGAAGCCGCATATGAGGCCCAACAGCCCTTATTTATCGACGCCGAAGACTCATGGATCCAGGACGCCATCGATCGCCTAGCGATGGAAATGATGGAACGCTTCAACCGTGAGCGTCCGATTATCTTCAATACGATACAGCTTTATCGCAAAGACAGGTTGCAGTATCTCAAAGACTCACGGCGGCAGGCGGCTAATGATGGGTTCATCCTGGCCGTCAAGCTTGTCCGCGGAGCCTACATGGAAAAGGAACGCGAGCACGCGGCGGAGAACGGCTATGAGTCACCGATACATGAAACAAAGGCGGATACCGACGCCGATTACGATGCGGCGATCGAATACTGCATCAAACACTTTAAAGATATGGCGTTCGTCGCCGGAACGCACAATGAGCAGAGCACCAAACACCTTGCCGAGCTGATGTATGCGACGGGGATCGCACCCAATCATCCCAACATCTACTACTCCCAGTTATATGGGATGGGCGATAACATATCTTATGTCCTCGCTAAGGACGGTTACAACGTCTCTAAGTATCTGCCCTACGGTCCCGTCGCTGACGCCGTGCCCTACCTAATTCGCCGGGCTGACGAGAACTCATCTGCCGCCGGACAAGTCTCTCGTGAGCTAGAATTGATCGAACGCGAATTAAAACGCCGAAAAATCAGTTGAACTAATAATCTCAGTATGGCGTATTGACTATCGGACCCGGATTAGCTACCAAACTTCAAATCATGTTCTGTCCCAAATGCGGAAAAGCAGATCAGTCTCCAGAAACATTCTGCCGTCAATGCGGGATATTTCTTCCCGACCTGTCGAAGCCGGTTAAGACAGCTCAAACACCGCAACAACATCTCACTGCCAATCTTGTTTTGAATTCGATGACGATCGTCGCCTGTTTTACGCTGGCAATATTGATATATTCTATGCTTGCGTTTCGTCCCGATACGCATCCGCTAATTTATGTCACGGCCGGATTGTTGATCGCGATGGGCTGCTGGCATGTTCAAACCCTTTGGCGAACAATCATATTGCGAAGGCATTTCAAGAACGAAGGGAGGCGTCCGATCCCGCAACCGGAGATCGACGGTAGGTCTGTAACGACAGGAAAACTTCTCGATCATCCCGATTTCGAAAACATGGTTCCCGCAAGTGTGACCGATAAAACGACCCGTCACCTGTCCAAGTCCAAGAACAAAGGTTCAGCGTAAGCCAAGCAGTAAACGGACCGAACGATCTGAAATCTCACGATCAGAACCATCTCTCCAATCTTTTAGCGATTTTACATCAGTCTCATTCAGCGGAAGATGTGCGATCTTAGCGACCTGAGTACTTTCGAATGCTCTGTTCGTCAACGCGAAATGCTCGTGACTCGGCTTCGGAAGAGTGCCGCTTGCGACCAAAGCTTCGGCTTGTTCGACCTCCAAGAAGAATTCATCGTAAGCCGCGACGTGCCATATCGGGTCGTTTGCCTCGTCTTCCACCGCCAGAACGCGAAGTATTCCGTAGCTGCTCTCGAGCTGATAGATCAGGAAATCACCGCCTTTGAAACTCAATGCCATAATGTTTTGAGATTAGCATAGAGCGTCGAAACGCACGCAATATCGGGGTTAAAAAATGACGGCACGAGCCCTGCGTTCCGCAATTGCGCGAGGGCGAGCTTAATGAGAAAATAATTTTTTGTTATACGGACACTATTCTCTTCAGGCAGGACGACAACAATGAGCAATATCAAACAAGCAGTAATCATAAGTGCGGCGAGGACGCCGACGGGGAAGTTTCAGGGATCGTTAAAGGGTTTCACAGCGACGCAGCTCGGCGCGATCGCGGTCAAAGAGGCCGTCAAACGGGCGGGCATTGACGGCGCACAGGTCGATGAGGTCATCATGGGCTGCGTTGTGCAGGCCGGATTAGGCCAGGCCCCGGCGAGACAGGCCGCACTCGGAGCGGGTTTGCCGGCGGAGGTTTCGGCGTTGACGGTAAATATGGTGTGCGGTTCGGGATTGCGGGCGGTCGCACTCGCGGCTCAGGCGATTCAACTCGGTGACGCCGAATACGTCGTCGCCGGCGGCATGGAGTCGATGTCGAACATTCCATACGCCCTGCAGACGGCCCGCGAAGGTTTCCGCATGGGCAACCAAGTCGCGACTGACCTCATGATCCACGACGGTCTGTGGTGCCCGTTCGAGAATTGGCACATGGGAAATACGGGCGAGGTCGTCGCCGATAAGTATCAGATCTCGCGCGAAGCTCAGGACAGCTTCGCCTTTAACTCACATCGCAAGGCCGCCGAAGCACAGGAAGCCGGGCGATTCGCCGACGAGATCGTCGCGGTCGAGATCCCGCAGAAGAAAGGCGATCCGATCATCTTCTCGCACGATGAGGGCGTTCGCCCCGACACGACCGAGGAAACTCTCGCGAAGCTGCGTCCGGCATTCAAGAAGGACGGCGGTAGCGTGACGGCGGGGAACGCGTCGAGCGTCAATGACGGTGCGTCGGCTCTTGTCGTGACCTCGGCCGATAACGCCGAATCGCTCGGCATCGAACCTCTCGGCCGCGTCGTCGCGTCCGCAACTTCGGGCATCGAACCAAAATTGATCATGATGGCCCCGGTTCAGGGCGTTATCAACGTACTTAAGAAAGCGGGCTGGGAAATGAAGGACGTTGATCTTTTCGAACTCAACGAGGCCTTCTCTGCCCAGGCGATCGGCGTCATGCAGGAGCTCGGCCTCGACATTGAAAAGGTCAATGTCAACGGCGGTGCCGTCGCGATCGGCCATGCGATAGGGAATTCGGGAGCGCGTGTTTTGACGACGTTGCTCTACGAAATGAAACGCCGTGGTGTTAAACGCGGAGTCGCCGCATTATGCCTCGGAGGC
>JBBRUA010000159.1:0-7063 GCA_038248245.1 Pyrinomonadales bacterium
CCGAACTGGAACCCGAATCCAAACCGTAGCGTTCTGCTGCATTATCTGTCCAGTTTGGATTGCATTCTCGTAGAGGGAAAGGTTCGCAGCCTGAAGAAAACAGGCGGTTGGCTGCCCCTGTTCCTTGTTCCTTGTCCGCAGGAGATCCTTAAGAGTACTTCCGTCGTCAGTCAGATTCTGAAAGCGAAACTGAATGATGGTATTCAGCGGCTTGTCGAATTTGAGGATCGTTTTCAGATCTTCGATCCGCTGTTCGGTGAGCCGACCGTCATCGTAAAGCGTGTTCGCCGGTTCGAACCGGTATGCCTTCCCGTAACTGCCGTCACGATACCGGATCAAGTTTCCGTCGAGACCAACGATTTCGCTTGCAGCAACCTGCCGATGCTCGGCAAGTCTGATATTGTGCTGCTGACTTTGATACCGTGATCGGGTGTCGCGACTTTTCGGTGCACTTTGAAATGCGGCAATAATCGGTGTCCAACCGCGAGTCCGCGACGTTCGCGTCCGCCGCCACTTGCCAGCCGCTGCAATAAACCGCTTGCAGTCCTGCTTGAACCTGTTGAATTGCTTGGCCGCCTGTCATAGCTCCGAGAGCTTTGACATATGCGGTGGTATTCATTAAATCCCAGAGCCTTTCCGAGCCCAACTTAGCGAGCGTATAATCGATCTGCACCGACCCACGAAGACGTAGAACGTCTTCAGCCGAATAAGAACGCTCAATTCCCTTCCAGCGGGGGGGGTCCGCCCAATCGAGCTCCATTTCCTGTACTTTAGTCATTATTTTCCTCCTATGTTTGCCGCAGACTTCATAGAGAACATCCAAAAGAAACAATGAGATATTTGAATAGATCTTATTCGTCTCTTAGATACTCTCTACGCTTTTTGTAACTAAATGCTAAACCGGATCGAATTGCCCCAGCGTTATCATCTCTTCACTCTGACGCCTCGCTTCCGCTAATTTTGCATGTGATTCCGGTGGCGATTCCCTCAATAGCTTTTCGAGCTCTTCATCGAAAATCTGTCTTATGAATTCCTGCGTGTGTGGAACCGCTTTGCCGTTTTCATCCAAGATCGACACGGTCTTCTGATGCATGATCCGCTGTGCGATCATCAGCCGGTAGATGCGGTCGGTGGCAAGGTCTTCCATATAACCGTCGAGAAGGCTTGCGCCTTTGCCCTCAAAAACGCCGTTTCGGTAACGAATCGCCGTTCGCACAGCCGAGCGTGTCCCCTCACCGTTTTTTGGCCGATATCCTTTGGAACCGGACGCAGATCCGGATAACGATTACGTCCCGCAATCCGAACAAATCCCTGGTTCGGCGATGGAAATTGCGCAACGGCAATTTCGTTCTGGTCAGGGTGGCCGGTCCATGCTCCATCCATTCCTACGCCTGCTTCGTTTCGCTTGTCGGCCTCAAGGGCCTTCAGCGCCCTTTCGTTCAGTGCCCTGTCGACCCGGCTAGGGAACAACGCAGTCATTCCGCCGATCGCCAAAACTCCACGTTTGTGGCATATCTCAACCAACAATCCACGCAAGTTCTGAAAGAATGGAACGTCCGTCGGGATACTGTTTCTGTCAGGCAAAACCCATTCTGGATCGTGTAGATTAAAATGGACCAAGCTCGCCATGTAGTCCCAGCGGCCAAGATTCAACCCCAAAAGATGATCGCGGAGATTGTAGATGAATTCCTCCATCTGAAATGCAAACGGATGGGCTTCGACAAGGGCGAAACATTTGATAGATCCTGGCTCCCAACCGAGTTTAGCTTCCATTGTCTGAAAAAGATCACGCCAGAATCGTCCTTCTTCCGCCGATTCCGACTTTGGAACGTAAAATGTCAGATCATGCTTCAGTTTTGTTTTATCAACGCCAAACGCGATTCGCGCCGCGTCGTAAACCGATGCCGATGCTATCTTGTCTGGGAAAATTCCGGCCTGGCCTATGTGCAGCCCACGAAGTCGCACCATCGTTATGCTTTTGCTGGAAATTATCGGGATCTTATGATTTCGCTTGAAATCATAATATTCTAATTCGCCGTGCAGAACAGCAAGCGAATTTTCAATTCCTTTTTCGAGGTTCTCCCATGTATTGGCCATTGAATCCTCGAGATCTATATCACACCGGGCGCCCCAGAATTCAGCATTTTGACAACCAATTCGCCATCGTCAGCCGGACCAGTCATCTGGTTGTGCTGGTCGTGTATGTAATCCGGCAATTCGATCTTCCAATCGCCGCGTTGGGCCTCCGAGTTCAGCAAATGCTCGGGCAAATTCCCCCGATGCGAGCCTTCCAATACTTCTCGCCGTCTTTTCACCAAGTCTTGTTGTCGAGGCGTAAATTCTCGATGCAAGGATCCCATAAAATCATACAATTCGGACGGGAGCTTTTGCTTTGCATCAAAGTCTGGCGGGGCACTGTTAATTCGAGAGTCGAATTGCTTTTCAATTTGCGTTTGTAACATCAAAGTCTTCCTTTTGTTGTTCCATATTGAGAACATCTGTTCATTCAGTAGAACAAGTATAATAAATTATGATTACCTGTAAATCATAACTTGGGGTCTGTTCTGTATTTTGAACACTATTTTCGCTATATTGAATGCCACTCTTTTGTCACGAAGAAAACTGGTCTGCAATCAATCGCGACTATTTCAGTAATTTTGTAAATACTATGAGCGAAGAAGGGACCTCGAACTCGGTTGAACGGGCATTTTCAATTTTAGAAAAAATCGCCGAAAGTAAAAACGGCTTGAGCAATTCGGATCTCAGCAGATCGTTAAAAATCCCGAAAAGTTCGGCGAGTTATATTCTGCGGGTGATGGAAAGGCTCAACTACTTCAAGCGCGACAATTCCGGCAAATATAGAATTGGGCTGAAGTTGATGAGCCTGACGTCGGAGGCATTAATGCAACTCGACATCCGCGAAATCGCCAAACCGGTTCTGGTCGAATTTATAGAAAAGAGTCTTCTGCCAGAAGCTCATTTGGCGGTTTTGGATAATGGTCGGGCCGTCTATATCGAAAAGGTTGAATCTGAAAAAAGTTTTATAAAGATGGACATTTGGGTAGGACATCGGTTGCCCGTTCACACGACTGCGATTGGGAAAGCTTTGACAGCCTATTTAACCGAAGATGCGGTTTTGGAAATTCTTAAAACTCGCCGAATGGAAATGAAGACCCGCAAAACGATCATTGATCCCGCAAAGTATTTGCGCGAACTCGAAAAGGTGAGAAAATTCGGTTTCGCGCTTGATAACGAAGAAAATGCCGACGGTGTGCGCTGTCTCGCTGCTCCAATTTTTGATGCAGCCGGAAGACCGGTCGCCGTACTCGGGACATCAACCGTGATAATGCAGATTGATGATAAGCATCTTCCCCGCTTCGTGAAATTGATTAAAGAGGCGGCAGAAAAAGTGTCCAGCCGCCTAGGTTATATTCCTCGCCAATCAAAAATCTAGTTGGTCGGGGCTCCTGCATGATTCTGAGCTCGTTCCGTCAAATCTTCGAGTTTTTCAAAATAACTATTTACGGTTTACCGATAACTCTTACTTGTTTCACCGAACCATTTGCTGCATCTGTTCAGGTTAGTGTGCGGGCAGTCCCAACCCTAAAAATACAGCTTTAATGCTAGTTGAACCCGACGGGGACCTTCGGCACTCGTGATTCTTCCGAAATTCGCGCTGCCTAAAGTTATTCCCGGGTCTCTGAAGTTTACCTGATTGAATACGTTAAAGGCCTCGGCCCGGAACTGCAATCGGGTTGTTTCAGCTAACTTGAAGTTTCGTATCAAGTTCATGCTCGTTGAAAAAAATGCAGGACCGCGGACGTTCGACAGAGTCCGGGGCGAGTTGCCAAATGTGTAAATCGCCGGCTGGGAAAATACTGAGGTGTCGAACCACTGTGCGATGCGATCATCGGTTGTCCCGCCGGTGATCCGTGGGTCTCCATTGATATTCGGACGCAGGTCTATAAAAGAGAGCCCCTGTTGTCCGGCTGCCCCTGACGCAGTAGCACCGAGCGGAAAACCGCCTTGATACTGTGTAATCGCGCTTAGTTGAAAACCGCCAAAAATCTTGCTCGCAGCACCAGACTTGAAAAACATTTTTCCTTTGCCAAAAGGTAACGCCCAGTTGATGTTGGTTACGAGACGATGTCTGGCGTCGAACGTTGAAAGCGATTTATTCGAACCGCGATTGTAATAGTCCTGATAATTCGTTACCTGGACACCTGTTCCACCTGTAATTGTGGAGAGGTCGTCGATCATCTTTGAAAATGTATAGGCGACCTGAAATGTCAAACCATTGGACACCCTGCGGGCAATTTTTAACTGTCCCGAATGATAACTGGAATGACCTTCGTTATTAAAAAACGAAACGATCTTGCCGAAATGCGGGTAAGGCCGTAATAGCTGGGAAATCGTGAGCGTCGCTGCACCTAGAATCGAATTCGACGGCGGACGCTGGTCAACCGGCAGAGTCAAGAAAGGATTAGCGACCCTGGTTTCCAACACTGTCTGCCCGAGGGCAAGTGCCTTGTGATCAAGTTGATTGAGGTCGGTAGTCGTTGATAGCAGTCCGCTCCCGCTGCTGCCAGCGTAAGAAACGTCAACAAATATCTTCCCGGGCAATTGCCGCTGTAGAGTCAGATTCCACTGGGCGATCTGAGGCTGATATGTAGTTCGCAAACGAGCAGGAATATTGTTCAGCCCGTAACCGAACGAGGGAGTAAAGGGAGAGGGCTGGGTGATCCCATTTGGAAACGGATTACTCAAATTCGCGATTCCGTCGCTGACAAACGATGTCGCCGTTAGGCCACCGATTGCGTATGTTCTCAGAGTTACACCACCTCCGGTCAGTGACGAATAAAAAATACCTCCGCCGCCGCGCAGTACGGTTTTGTTGTTAATTTGATAGGCAAAACCGATTCGTGGTCCGAAGTTATTCAAATCGCGTTTTTGCTGTTCGCCGTTCACCGAGTCATCAACCGCCGCGAATCGCCCAGTGAAACTTAGCAATCGTCCCGCGATGCCCGCTGGAAGGGGAGTTCCTGTGCTGCTCGTCGTCGGAATCGTTACTCCTGGAACCTGAAATGGAGCCTCGGGCAGAAAGTTCGTTAAATTCCCGTTGCGTTCCGTATTCGGAAAATCACTCTCCCAACGCAGACCGAGATTAAGCGTCAGCCGCGGGCTTATCTTCCAATCATCCTGCACGTAGCCGGCAATGTATTTGGTGAGAATTTCTGGTGTTGGAGAAATAGTTATTCGCCCAGTTGAAATCTGACCGAGAAGCAGTGAGGCAAGTCCGTCACCAGTGCGAGTCGTGTCGGTATTAGTGCGAGCTGTGGTTGAACGAACGAAGGTAAAATTCCCAGCTGGATCGTCCGCACGGGTTGTAATGACCGAAAAGCGACGGTAATTGAATCCGGTCTTGATTGAGTGATTGCCGCTGATAATGTTGAGATCGGCAGTCCCAGTGTAAGTGTCCTGCGTATTCCTCGAATTTCCAAACTGAGTTGGTGGCCCAAGATTTCCATAGCTTGTTGGGGTAATCGTCGGGAAAACTTTTGAGTCGGACGAAGCGTTGGCGAGATAAGCGGGCAACCCGAGCGTTGCCGGATCAAAACCGTCCGACTGAGTAAAATTATCCGTATTAAAGCGTGACCATCCACCGTTGAGGCGTAAAACGAGTTTCGAACTGAGTGTATTAACGTAATCGACCGCAACACTGCCGGGTTTATCCCTCCGTTTACCAGTCGCCGAGCGTGATGATATAAGGCCGGGAAAAGGTCCGCGTTGCTCGGTCGTGTTCGACTCTAAAATCAGCCGACCATAGAGTTGCTGAGCCTTAGAGATCTTATAATCGATCCGGCTAACGAACTGATCGGTGTCAATGTTGGTAGGAGCGTTGACAAAATAATTGTTGCCCAAGGCGCCGCTTGCAGAGCTGAACACGCTCGGACCATTTGGCATAGGATAGTAAGCCATCAGGGCTCGCCCTACAGGGTCTTGCTGTGCGAGCGGAATAATATTTCCCGCGTAAGCGATGCGCGAACCAGCACCTGGCTGTCCGGTCGGAACGGTTGCACCGGGAACAAAAATCATCCCGATTCGCGCCGGAATCAACGCACCAGTCGTATCACGGACGGTTACGCCAGCAATAACGGGACCGAGTTGTTCGCTAAAGTTGCCCATCCGCTGTAGTTCGGTCGGCACTACCGAACCAATGAAACCGGTAGTGTTACGCCGCAACGCTTCGTAATTGACGAAGAAGAACACTTTTTTGGATTTATAGAATGGTTTTGTTCCTTCACCGAAACCAGGGAAGGCAATCGGCCCGCCGAAAGTAAATCCGTATTGATTCGCTCGGAGCCTCTCTTTCCCTGTTCCATTTCGGTTTGCGAAAAAGTTGTTCGCATCAAGGGCTTCATTGCGGAAATACTCATACGCACTCCCGCGGAACTTTCGCGTGCCCGAACGTGTTACGAACGAAACGGCTCCGCCACCCGTACGTCCGTATTCTGCTGAATACGAGTTTGTCTGAATGCGGAATTCCTGAATCGCGTCGGGACTCGGGCGAAAGGCTGGCACGTTATCCGCCTTATTGACGGCCGATACGCCATCGAACAAAATCTCATTGGTTAAGCCACGCCCTCCACTTATGGAGAATGAACCGGCCTGTTGCCCGGTTGGGAAATCGTCACGATTCTCGGCAGTATTAGTTACGCCAGGTTCGAGAGACGCAAGTTGTAGTAGATTGCGACCGTTGAGCGGCAGGGATTCGACTCGCTCCCGTTCAATTACACCACCCAGCGCTCCACTCGAAGTTTCAAGCCGAAGTTCGCTGTTATTTTCCACGGTAACCTCGGCGGCTACTTCACCGATTTCAAGTGGAATCTTGATATCCGCCGTTTGTCCGACATCGAGCTTGAGATTGGTCTGCCTAGATGTCTTGAAGCCCTGAGCCTGGACTTCAAGCCCGTAAGTGGCTGGCTCGACAAATGTAAATGTATATAAACCTCCGTCATTTGTCGTAACGGTTTTCCGTTCGCCAGTGTCTGGGCGCGAAAGC
>JBBRUA010000160.1:0-7032 GCA_038248245.1 Pyrinomonadales bacterium
AAAGTTACCATGCGAGTGAAAAATATGTCAACATTTTTTGCCCTCTTTAAACATTTACCAACAGCCAACACAACCCGGTCACTTTGATTTATTTTATTCCTTTACTTACTCTATTCCTTTCGTCCTAGATATCTTATGCAAGCTGTGATCCTAGCGGGCGGCAAAGGCACTCGCCTGAGACCGTTGACCGTTTACACCCCAAAACCTATCGTCCCATTGATGAACAGGCCATTTTTGCTGTATCAGATCGAAATTTTAAGGCGGGCGGGAATAATGGACATCACCCTCTCGCTCAGTTATCAGCCTGACAAGATCGAATTACTGCTTGGCGATGGCTCAGACCTCGGCGTAAATTTGCGTTTTATCACCGAACCAAGCCCATTTGGCACAGGGGGCGCATATCGTTTTGCAGCAAATGAGATCCGCGAGACGACCGTTGTTCTCAATGGCGACATCTTAACGGACATCGACATATCCTCACTCTTGAATTTTCATCAAGAACGCAAATCTGAAGCGACGCTCGCATTGACGCCGGTCGAAAATCCGTCTGCGTACGGACTAGTAGAAACGGACGCCGATGCAAAAATCTTACGGTTCCTAGAAAAACCCGCAGGTAACGACCTCGCAAATCTTACAACAAACAATATCAATGCCGGTGTTTACGTCCTCGAACCTTCCATCCGCGATCTAGTCCCATATGGAGAAAACCGTTCTTTCGAATACGATGTTTTCCCAGAAATCCTTCGTCTGGAAAAGCCGTTCTTCGCCTACATTATGGATGGCCAATATTGGCGTGATCTCGGTAATCCGGTTAGTTATCTTGAGGCCCATCATGACTTTCTTGATGGAAAACTTCGTGGATTTGAGCTAGAGAAGCCCAAACCTTCCGACGTGGCGACCTCCGCCATTATCGATTCATTAAGTCTTTTGGGCGACGGTTGTATTGTTAAGTCTAATGCCCGCATCTCCAATTCCGTGATTGGTGCCGGTGTCCAGATCGAAGAAAAGGCGATCATCGAAAATTCTGTTATTTGGGCTCACACACGAGTCGCAAGTGGAGCGGAGATAAATGGTGCCGTGATCGGACGGAGTTGCCATATCGGACGAAATGCGATCGTCGGCCCCCGAAGCGTCTTGGGCGACAAGACCACATTAACTGACTATACGAGGGTTTGAAATGCCTGAACTTCCCGAGGTAGAACTCGTCGCCAGATCGCTAAACTCGCTCGTCAAGGGTTTCAAGATCCTCTCGGCATCGCTCATCCGTCAAAGACTCGCACCTGACGTCACGCAAGAAGAATTTAACCTGCTCCTCGCAAACGCGACAATAAATTTCGTGCATCGTCGCGGCAAGCACATCCTATTTGACCTCGATAATTCAAAAACGCTTATTTCTCACCTGAGGATGAGCGGCCGTTTTTCGCTTTTGACGGCTGACAGCGAAGATCCGAAATTTACGCACGCCGTATTCCACTTCGGCGGCGAAAGTCGTCTCACCTTCGACGATCAACGCCACTTCGGCTTAATGAGGATCGTGGAAACCACCGAGTTGAATTCTGCCAAAGAGATCGCAAAGCTCGCACCCGAGCCTTTCTCTGACGAATTTACGTTAAAATATTTTCGTAACGCACTTACAACCTCCAAGCGAAGCCTTAAGAAATTCTTGTTGGATCAAACAAAGGTTTGCGGACTCGGAAATATTTATGCGGCAGAGGCGATGTTCGCTGCGCGCGTTAATCCTCAGATCCCGGCGAACGAATTGTCGCTGGTCAAGTCGAAGCTTCTCTTCGAAAGTATCCGTATCGTCCTAAACGAAGCCATCGAACACGGCCGTCGATCGAACGTCGATCCCGAGAATCTCGAAGGCGGATATTTTAGCGGTGAAGGCACCAGCGGCTGGCGGGTTTATGACCGGGAGAAAGAACCTTGTGTAGATTGCAAATCGCCGGTAGTTAGGTTAAAACAAGGTGGTCGTTCGACTTATTTTTGCTCTCGCTGTCAGAAGAAATAATTGAGGCAAACGTGCGTGAGCGGCGTAGCATCTTTGAATTTGACAAAACGTTTACCAACTTTATGAAAACAAAAAAATCTCTGCTCGCTCTTTTTTCGGTTGCGATGGTTCTCGCGGCCTCGACCGTCTCATTTGCCTGTGCCTGCTGTGCGGAACGCGGCACTTATAAGGTCCTGACGACGACGGCCGATCAATACCATCTCGATCTGTTAAAGGACATGCGTTTCGGCATATCAACCGAATTGTACATGACCGCCGGTGAGGACGATATTAAAGGCATCGTCGGCCTCGGTGACGGCGACTTAAGCATCGTTGACGCTTACACCAATAATGCCTGGAGACTTACGATCAAGTCGGCAGATGGTAAAACGGGAACTTTGGTATTGCCGCGCCCGTCGAAGATGACCAATCGCAAGATCGATCTTCACGACACTAAAGAAGGCGATCCAATACTTTATAAAGAGTTCGTGTTCGAAGGAACCGTCGGCAGCGGAAGCGGCGTTTTCAAAAGCGGCATCGTCCGTCCGACCAAGTACACGCTCGTTTTCCAGGGACGCGGAAATATGTGCGATAATGCCGAAGATTTTTCCAACTGGAATCTGCAGGTAGTAGGTTCTAGGGCTGAATATTCGTTCTTTGGCAAGATGGAGCAGTAGTCAATACAGCCTCATTACGACTTATTTATATGAAAAACTTTTTCCCATTTCTACTTTTTACGTTGGCCTTATCGTTAGGTTTTTCCCAAGTAGTCGCCCAGGATCTGGCATCAAAACCCAAATTAACGAGCGATGCCAAGATCGCCAGGGATTACGTACTCAGGATCTTAGACGACATGGAATCGATATTGATCAAGAACTATTTCGACCCAAAGTATCGCGGGATCGACGTTAAAAAGCGGATATTAGCGGCGAAAGGGCGGGTGAGATCCCTTCAATATAACTGGGAAATGATGCGGGTGCCGGCACAGGTTTTGATGGAGTTTGACGATTCTCATACCTTCTTTCTTCCGCCGCCCCGAACAGATCATTTTTTCTACGGGATTAGTTGGCAGATCGTCGGAAATGATCTTTATGTGACACGCGTTGAGCCGGAAACTGACGCTGCGAGGCAAGGCATCGAAGTTGGCGACGAGATCTTAAAAATAGGAAAGTTTACGCCAACTAGACGCGACCTCTGGAAAATACAGTTCACTCTTCTTCAGATGGCACCATCGGAGAAAATGGAATTTGTTGTACGGAAGCCAAATGCCGAGCCAAGAAATTTAACCGTTTTGGCAAAGAAAATGACGGATAAGGAGTTTTCGAAATACCTCAAAGAGCAACGGGAAAAACGGAAGGCGAGGAACGAAAAAGAATATGAACCTTACAAATGTCACGAATTAGATCCGACAACGGTCGCCTGCAAATTAAAATCATTCATCGTTGACAAGAACGACATCGACAAGATGATGTCGCAAGCGCTCAAGTACCCGAAGTTGGTGCTAGATCTTCGGGGAAACGGGGGCGGATACGTCACTATCGAAGAATATCTGGTCGGTCACTTTTTCGAATCCCAAATCGTGATCGGGAGCATGATCACGCGAGAGAAAACAGAGATTAGGAAGTCACAAACGGTTGATGCGAATCGGATCTACAAGGGCAAGGTAATTGTTCTCGTCGACAGTCGCACCGCATCGGCGGGCGAAATGACCGCACGGACTCTCCAGATTAACAAGAGGGCTCAGATCTACGGTGACAATTCAAGCGGCAGCGTAATGACGAGTATACGTTTACCGTTCCTAGGTACGGCGAGTGCCTTGAACGATTTTAATATCATTAAGAGTGGCATGAGCGTCACGATTGCTGACGTTGTAATGGGCGACGGCTCACGTCTCGAAAAAATCGGCGTAGTACCTGATGTACTCTTACAGCCGACGGGTATTTCGATGAGGTTGAAGATGGATGCGGTCTTATCGTACGCAGCGGCTTCGTTCGACGTAAAACTTTCTCCAACCGATGCCGGAAAATTTAAGTTTTTTATTAATTATGATTTCGAACCTGACAGTTCTGACGAGGAAAGCTTATCTTAAAAGCCAGTGCTTGACAGTGTTCGAGTAAAGTAAGAACATCGTAAACATTATCCCGTGGTGAGTTATGCGACTTGCGGCCACGTAAAACAATTCGCTAAACAGCTGTCAGACAAATCTATTTTAGAAAAAGTCTCGCTGTTTTAGCGGGACTTTTTTATGAAAAACTTTCGTGAACTACTCGAATCGGACGGCGTCTATGTCTTTGACGGTGCGGTCGGTACGCGCCTTTACGACAAAGGCATTTACATCAACCGCAGTTACGACGAACTAAATATCGCCGCGCCAGACCTCGTTCGCGAGGTCCACGAGGAATATGTAGCTGCCGGTGCCGATGTGATCGAGACGAACTCGTTCGGTGCCACGCGCAACAATTTGCAGCCTTACGGACTCGAAAGCAAACTCCGTGAGATCAACATTGCCGCCGCCCGCATAGCCCGCGAAGCAGCCGGTCAAAAAGCTTACGTTGCCGGTGCCATCGGACCGCTCGGGTTGCGGGTCGAGCCGTTCGGCCCGACTTCGTTTGACGAGGCAAAGGATATGTTTAAAGAGCAGGTCGAGGCTTTGCTCGAGGGCGGCGTAGATCTGTTCATTCTCGAAACTTTCTCCGAGCTCTCCGTCATCGAACAAGCGATCCGCGCCGTTCGCGAACTGTGCGATCTGCCGATCGTCGCTCAGATGACGATCCAGATCGATGGAAAAACAGTTTTCGGCACCACGCCCGAACTGTTCACCGCCAAACTCGACGAACTCGGTGCCGACGTCATCGGACTAAATTGCGGCATGGGCCCCAATCACATCCTCAACGCCCTCGAAAAAATGCGGGCGACTACTGACAAACCGCTTTCAGCTCAACCAAACGCCGGTTTGCCGAGAGACGTCCAGGGACGCCAATTTTACATGGGTTCGCCGGAATACATGGCCGAATTTTCGCGTCGATTTGTGCAGGCCGGCGTCAAATTTGTTGGCGGTTGCTGCGGCACGACACCGGCTCATATCAAACTTATTTCAAGCGCTATCCGCTCGCTTAGCCCGCGCCAATCTATCGCCGAGGCCCGTAAAGAAAGCACCATCAGCGTTAGCGATCTCAAGCCTGTCGACGTCCAGGTCGTTGCCCCTGAGGAGCGTTCGCTCTGGTCAGCGAAGATCGCTCGCGGTGAATTCGTCACATCCGTCGAGGTCTTGCCGCCAAAGGGTTGCGACGCGGAGAAAACTCTCGATTCGATCCGTTTGTTGAAGGAAAAGGGTGTTGACGGCGTAAACATTCCGGACGGTCCACGTGCTCAGACGCGAATGTCCGCCCAGGCGACCGCTGTACTGGTCGAGCGCGATATCGGTATCGAAGCAGTTCTGCATTACTGCTGCCGCGACCGAAACCTGCTCGGAATGATGTCCGACCTCCTCAGAGCCGCCGCTTTGGGGCTGCACAATCTTCTGCTCATCACCGGCGATCCGCCAAAAATGGGACCGTATCCGGACGCGACCGCCGTTTTCGACATCGACGCCATCGGCCTGACCAACATGGTCAACAAACTCAACCACGGCCTCGACCTCGGCAATAATCCGATCGGCAAACCGACCGCATTCTCGATCGGCGTCGGGGTAAATCCCGGAGCGGTGAATATGGAAGAAGAGATCCGCCGTTTCGAGTGGAAGGTCGAGGCTGGTGCCGAATACGCTATCACTCAACCCGTATTCGACACCGAACAGCTCAACCGCTTCCTCGACCGCGTCTCGCACGTCCGAATCCCGATCGTCGCCGGAATCTGGCCGCTCGTCAGCTTTCGAAACGCCGAATTCCTCCACAATGAGGTGCCGGGCGTTGAGGTGACTCAGGATATTCTCGAACGAATGCGCGTCGCATCGGATAAAAGCAAAGAGCACGCCCGCGAAGAAGGCATCGCCATCGCCCGCGAATCTTTGCTCGAGGTCCGCGACATCATCCAAGGCGTTCAGGTCTCGGCCCCGTTCGGGAACGTGAAATATGCGCTGCAAGTCTTCGAAGCCCTGGATCAGTTCAAGTCGCAGACAGCGGAGAAATAGCTTAAACACATCGGTGCTTCATCTGAACATATCGGTACGTCATCTAAACATTTCGGTACGTTATCTGAACAGGTCGGTACGTCATCTAAACACGTCGGTGCTTCATCTGGACAAGTCGGTACGTCATCTAAACACTTCGGTACGTCATCTAAACAGTTCGGTACGTCATCTAAACAAGTCGGTACGTCATCTAAACAGGTCGGTACGTCATCTAAACACTTCGGTACGTCATACCCTACACCGGATCTAAGGAGAAATAATGAAAGGAGAACCAATGAAAAAAACTATCATCATATTAGCCGCAGCGATGTTCATTTTCGCCGCTCAAACCGCTTTTGCTTGCTCGTGCGTCGCAGAGATCGGAAAGGGAGCGACCGACTATAAGGCTTGGGCAAAAGATTTCAAAGGCGCCGCCTTTTCCGGCCGTGTCGTGAAGATCGAAAAAAATGCCGCCAAGTTTGAATTAAAAGTCACATTCGCAGTCGATAAATATTGGCGCGGCGTTGACGCAGCACAGGCCGTTATCTACACGGCTAGCGATTCAGCTATGTGCGGAGTGAGTTACGAAGAAGGAAAAGATTATGTCGTTATCACCGACAGTGTAAGCGGACGCATCACGACGTATAGCTGCCCTGAGATGGAATACGCCGCCCATCGTGCCGAGTATCTGAGTGCTCTCGGCAATGGAATCAAACTCGCAGTTCCGTCCGCACTCAAGATCGACGAATTCGCTAATATTAATTGCGAAGACGAACTGGCACGCCTCGATAACCTTACGATTCAGCTCCAGAACGACCCGAACGCTATGGCCTACGTCATCATCTACGGCGGCCGCAACGGCAAACGTAACGAGGCAAAGGCGCGTTTAGCCCGAATGATGCATTACCTGATCATAACCCGCAGCATGGATGCT
>JBBRUA010000161.1:0-7022 GCA_038248245.1 Pyrinomonadales bacterium
CCAAACTGCCCAAACCGATAAACGCTATAATCGGTGCTATTATTTTTGTTCGCATAGTGTTTTCTCCTTTACTTCGACTTATTGAAATCCCAAAAAATTCAGCGAAATCCCTGAAACATAATTTTCGCAATGGAGTCAGCCTACGGCCTTTGAAATTGAAAAGTCCTTAACTGAGATTAATTATTCTGATTTGATCCGAATTGATCTGAATTGATCTGAATTGATCTGAATTTGAATTATTATTCTTGACAGTTCGGATCATACGGGTTTAGGCTTTGGGAATAACCCATTACAAGTTCCCTAACTACCGCCCGAGTGCCGGTAACGATATGCACTTATTCCTCACATGCAAATCTACAGATTCAGAAACTGCCTGATTAATACGCTTGAGCGTCGTGTAATAAAAGACGGAATTTTTCTCGATCTGACGCCGAGAACCTTTGACGTGCTGCAACTATTGGTTGAAAGATGCAGTGAGATCGTGACTAAAGACGAGATGCTCCGCAAGGTTTGGAACGGGAACTTTGTCGAGGAAAGCAATCTGTCGGTTCAAGTCTATAGGTTGCGACAGTCGCTCGGCGAAACGCATTTCGAACAGTACATCGAAACATCTTTTGGCAGCGGCTATCGTTTTGTGGCGAAGGTTGAGTTGGTTATGGCTACACTTTGGAACCAAAAAATCCCGCATAGGTCTAGCTCGATGGCCCGATACGTCTAGCCTTAGTGCAGGCTTTGCCAAAAGGCGCGCTGATGCAGTTTAATTAAATACATGCCTAAAGCACAAAAGGAACTCGCCTTTCTTCGCGACCTGTATATCGAAGATGCGTGGACGCGTCGTTTTACCGAACTCGTTGATAAACATCTCAAACTCGACGAATCAGAAAACCTGCTTTACCTTAACGCCGGAACGGGAAATCACGCTTTCGCTCTGCAGGAGAAGTTTGGCGAAAAGACTGACGTTTTCGCGGCGGTCGAGAACGAAGATCTGCTTTCGATCGCCCGTGACAAGGCTGCGGCTGTCAGTTCGAATGTTGATTTTTCGATGATCCGATTCGAAGACGAGTCATTCGACACTGTGCTCGCCGATGCGACGTTCGTTCGCCCGGCCGATCTCGAAGATTTTATCGACGGTGCCGTTCGCGTCGCGAAAAACGGTGCCGACGTCGCTTTCTTTCTGCCGTCGGCAGGCAGCTATGGCGAAGTGTTCTCAGTTATATGGGAAGTGTTATTCAACGAAAATTTGACCGACGACAATGCCGCCGTCGAACGACTCGTCGCCGCCATACCGACGATCACCCGGCTCGAGGAGATCGCAGATCACACCGGCCTCGTCAACCTAAAGATCGAGTCGGCGATCGAAATTTTTGAGTTCGATAATGGAGCCGAGTTCGTCGCTTCCCCGCTGGTCGAAGATTTCCTGATGCCGATCTGGCTCGAAACCCTCAGCGAGGAAGACTTCCCGCGTGTCACGCAAAAACTCGCCGAGCTGATCGACTCAGAAGAAGGCGACCTAACGTTTAGATTCTCGGTAAAAGCGACGTTGGTGACTGGAGAGAAGGCCTAAACGGCAAAGATCGCCTGCTTCACTACGAGGGTTAAACCTGCTTCACTTCCGCCCGTTTTCGCATCTCTTCGGCGAGGTCCTCGTCGCTCATTTGGTTTATTTGAGGCGCTGGGGCGTTGGCCGGTATTTTGTTGCGTTCGGTTGCTTCTTCTTCCTCAGCCTCGCGCATACCGTCCTTGAAGGCTTTGCGGGTCGCACCGAACGATTTTGCTAGCTGTGGCAGGCGTGATGCTCCGAAAAGCAAGAACAGGACCGCAACGATCAATATGATTTCTGTTGTTCCGAAACTTCCCATAATTTTTCTCGACAGATATTAGACGTATATAAATGCTAACGGGGCCGTGTCTACGGCTCAAACCCAATCATACATTTATAAATCAAAACTTACACGCAAAAACGCTCTCGCCGCTTCTGTTACGATCACAAACGCCGATTGCGGAATCGATCCATGGCGTCAACGAGTGCCGCAGAAATGCCCTTTTCCGAGATCGAGTGGCCGGAGTCAGGAACGATGACAAGCTCAGCCTCAGGAAAAGCTTTGTGCAGATCCCAGGCGGATGTGATCGGGCAAACCACGTCATAGCGTCCCTGAACGATGACCGTAGGAATGTGACGAATCCTGTCGACATTTTCGAGCAGATAATTCTCAGTCGGAAAGAACGAATTATTGACGAAATAATGACACTCGATCCGCGCGAGGCTGAGTGCCTCGTGGGCGCCTTCCCAATGTTCCATTAAGTCTTTGTCGGGATACAGCTTTGAGGTCGAGCCTTCCCAGACGCTCCAGGCACGGGCCGCAGACAGCCTCGTTGGCTCGTCCTCGCTCGTGAGGCGTTTGTGATATGCGGCAATAAAATCACCGCGTTCCTCTTCCGGGATCTCGTCGCGGTACCGTTCCCAAAAATCCGGAAAGATCTCCGACGCACCGTATTGATAAAACCATTCGAGCTCTCGTCGCCGCGTCAAGAAGATTCCGCGAAGGATCAGGCCGAGGCATCGATCCGGATGAGTTTCCGAATATGCAAGGCTCAGCGTGCTGCCCCACGAACCGCCAAAAACAAACCATTTCTCAATGCCGAACTTCTCCCGCAGCGTTTCGATATCCTTGATCAGGTCCCACGTCGTATTCTCACGAAGTTCCGCATGGGGCGTAGATCGGCCCGAGCCTCGCTGGTCGAATAAAATAATGTGGTATACCTCGGGGTCGAAAAATTGCCGGTAAAGCGGCACCAAACCGCCGCCGGGTCCGCCATGCAAAAATACGACTGGAATGCCCTCCGGGTTGCCGACGCGTTCGTAATAGATCGTATGGATGTCCGACACGATCTGCATTCCGGTGTCGAACGGTTCAATTTCTGGATAGAGTGCTGCCATAAAATGATAATACGCGATTCTGTTCGGTTGCAGAAGCTTAAAATGCGGGCATCGCAACTCACACCTTCTTAAAAAAATTATCGGACCAAAGCTGGAACACCAGCAGCGTCCAAAGTTGTTTATGATGCGACGCCCGGTCGGTCTCGTGTTCGTGAATAAGCTTTTGAACGTAAACCGGATCGAACAAGCCTTGCGATTTTAACCTGTCGGTGGCGAGTAGATCGTGCATCAGGGGATTCAAACGGCCTTTGAGCCACTCGGCGATCGGGATGCCGAATCCCTTTTTGGGACGGTTTAGAATAGTTGCGGGCAGCAGATCTGCCATTGCTGCCTTTAGAATATGCTTCCCCGACTTTCCTTTGAGCTTATATTCGAGCGGCAATGACGCGGCAAATTGAGCAACCCGAGGATCGAGGAACGGTGCACGAGTTTCGAGCGAAACGGCCATCGCCGCCCGATCAACCTTGGTGAGGATGTCCTCGGCGAGATAGTAGTTCATATCGAGGAACTGCATCTGTTCGATCTCGTCCGTCGCATCGCAAAGGCTAAGCATCTCACGCGGGCCGCGATAAATATCGCCATCCGACGAATTCAATATATCCGGCAGCAGCAAAGATCGCTGCTCCTCCGCCGAGAACGATCCGAACCACGAATGATGCCGCTCGACCGCATCAAGTCCGGCCGAGCGCACAAAGCGTTTGGCTTTGTAATCGAATGAGAGATTCTTGTTTGAGACCGGCAGATTTCGCACGATAGGCTCAATGATGCCGGAACGTAGAAATTTCGGGATGGCGTTATATTTGCCGGCGACCTTGTGGGCGAAATACATCGGATAGCCCGCGAATATCTCGTCGCCGCCGTCGCCGCCGAGAGCAACCGTGACGTGCTTTCGAACAAAGCTGGCGAGCAGATACGTCGGTATCAGCGAACCGTCCGACAGGGGTTCGTCAAGCCACGTGGCGATCTCGCTGATCAGATCACCGGCCGTCGCCGCACTCAATTTTTCTTCGTAATGCTCGGTGTTCAGGTGTTTTGCAACCTGCCGGGCGTATTTTGTCTCGTCGAACGAATCTTCCTCGAAACCGATGGAAAACGTTTTTACACGCTCCGTCGCATGCTGGACCGCTAATGCCGCAACCGTCGATGAATCAATACCGCCCGACAGCAGAATTCCAAGCGGCACATCGGCGACGAGTTGCATTCGTACGGCGTCGGAGAGTAGGTCGCGGAGTTCGCTGGCCTTTGAAGAAAGAGAACCACCCCGTCCGCCCGAAGCGGCGTCCACCCCTCCTTTGAAAGGAGGGGAGATGGAACCATCTGACCAGGACATATTCCAATATCGGCGCGTCTTGATCTCGCCATTTTCGACGGTCAGGATGTGGGCGGCGGGTAGTTTTGAAATTCCCTTGTAGATCGAGTTTGGAGCCGGGACGTAATCGTACGACAGATATTGGCGAAGAGCGTCGAGGTTTAACTCGGGCGTGACCGACGGATGAGCAAGGATCGCTTTAGGCTGTGAAGAGTAGATAAGTTTCCCGTCGAAAACACCGTAATACAGAGGCTTTTCACCAAAACGGTCACGGGCGATGACAAGCCGTTTCCGCCGTGTGTCCCACAAAGTGATCGCAAACATCCCGCTGATATGATCGACAAAATCGTCGCCGTACTCCTGATAAAGATGCGGCACGATCTCGGTGTCGGTTTGCGTAACGAATTTATGACCTTTCTTTTCGAGGTCGGCACGGACTTCGCGATAGTTATAGAGCTCGCCGTTCATCATCGCGACGATACTTTTGTCCTCACTAAAAACCGGCTGATCGCCCGTATGCAGATCGATCACCGACAACCGCCGCATCCCCAACGCAACCTGCTCCCCAAGCCACAACCCTTCCGAATCCGGCCCGCGACTCACGATCATCTCGCACATTGAATGCAGGATCGATTCGTTATGGTTTTTTTCAGATTGTTTGAGGTTTACCCAACCCGCGATGCCGCACATTTATTTATTTTCTAAATGGATCTGAATTGGATCCGGCATCAGGATCAGACTAATGCTTGCATACTATTTTTTTTTAGAATCCGACCTTCTCCCGCACCGCATATATCGCCTTGTCCTGCGACTCGTGATAGGTGCGCACCAGGAGTTCGGCAAGCAATCCCATCAAAAAGAACTGCATTGATATCGCCAGCATCACGACCGTTATCACCGGCAAAGGCGTCAGGATGAATGACGTACCGTAAAACTTGAGAACGACCGCCCAGACACCAGCGATCGCTGACAGCAATAATGAGATCAAGCCGAATGTCCCGAAAACATAGATCGGTTTCGTCCCGTACGACGCCATGAATTTAATCGTCATCAGATCGAAAACGACCTTGATCGTGCGCGAAATGCCGTATTTCGATTTGCCCATCGTGCGGGCGTGGTGATCGACCGGTATTTCGGTAACTCTGGCACCGGCCCAACTGGCGTAGATCGGAATAAAGCGGTGCATTTCGCCGTAAAGTTTTACGTCCTGAATCACCTCGCGGCGATACGCCTTGAGCGAACAGCCGTAATCATGTAGCGGAACGCCGCCGATCCACGAAATGATCCGATTAGCGATCTGCGAAGGGATCTTTCGCGAAATTAGCTTGTCCTGGCGGTTCTTTCGCCAACCCGAAACGACATCGTAGCCTTCGTCCAGTTTGTCGAGCAGCCTTTTGATATCAGCCGGATCGTTTTGCAGATCCGCGTCCATAGGGATCAATATCTCACCGCGAGCCGCGTCGATTCCGGCGGACATCGCGGCCGTTTGACCATAATTTCGCCGCAGTGAAACGACCCGAACCCGTCCGTCCGTCGCCGCGATCTCTTTCAATACTTTTAGCGAATTATCAGTCGAACCGTCATCAACATAGATCACCTCAGCCGTCTTCCCAAGCGCATCAAGCGCCGCCGCGATCTTCGCATGCATCGGCCGCAGGTTCTCTTCTTCGTCGAGAACGGGAAGGAAAAGCGATAATTCTGGCTTGGGTTGAATATCTTCTTTCATTTAATAAAGGAAAACGCCACGAATTACACAAATTACACGAATATGTCGGTTTTCACAATTCGCGTTACTCGCGTAATGAGTGGCTAATCTTTCCTGGCAACCACAACGATCGACACCCCGAACGGAAAATTTAAATTTCGCAGCCAAAAGCGTTCGGCACCGAACAGTTTTCCGAATATACCATTTAGTCCGGAGATGGTTATGTTGTTCTCCGATTCGGGCTTGATGCCGGTGATCTTCATTAATGTCCGGCCGGCGAGGATCGGGGCGAAGAACGTCCAGTTGGCATAGGTCGATCGCTCGACTTTGTATCCGGCCTGTTGGAGACGTTCAACGATCTGCTTTTTGGTGTAGCGGATGCGGTGGTTGGAAATATCGTCCTGAACGCCCCACAGCCACATGAACGCGGGAACAAAAATTAGCGAATAACCGCCGCGTTTCGTGACGCGAAACATCTCTTTTAATCCCGCGAGGTCGTCATCCAGATGTTCGACAACATCAAGTGCGGTCGTTAGCTCGAACGACTCATCAGCGTACGGCAAGGTTTCGGCGAGGCCTTTCTGCACCTTCAGCCCTTTTCGCCGGCAAAATTCGAGTGCGTCGTCGGAAACGTCCACGCCTTCTGCTTCGCCATACTGCGAGAGCATTTCAATATTCGCGCCCGTACCGCATCCGACATCCAGGATGCTCAGATTTGGGTTTTCGGCCTTAAGCTTTGTAACAATGGAGATTAAAAAGCTTTCGAGAATCAATCGGCGACCGACGAACCACCAGTGCGAGCCCTCGACCTCGTCCATGATGGCGTATGTATGCTGCTGCATTTCCTGCGGTAAAGTCGCACTCATAAACTATATTGTGACACAAAAAGGCAGAAGAGGCTGTCTGATAACTGAGTTATCGGGCAGCCTTTTTTTTGATTTGGTATGAGATTTTAGGGTTGGCGACGAGATATGGTTTTGTTGGAAGTTTTTGGTGATTTTGGGAAGGAGGCGGAGGGCCGCTTTGTGTTAGTTGGCGGGGTTTATGGTGAACCTTTGGAGGTTGTGGGC
>JBBRUA010000162.1:0-7006 GCA_038248245.1 Pyrinomonadales bacterium
ATACAATGTGATTCTCATCCGTCAGCTTCAGATTCTGCGGCTTTATGTCCCGGTGAATGATCGGCGGCTCATGAGAGTGTAATTACGACAGAGCATCAAGCAACTGATCCGCCCAAAACATCACCCAGCTTATCGGATAAGGCTTGTTTGCGGACTCCAACCGTTTGGAGAGATCGTCGCCCGAGATATGCTCCATGACAAGATACTGATCGCCGTTGTCGGGAAAATGATCACTCACCTTTGGCAGGACCGGATGGCGCAGACGTGCAAGGATCTTCGCTTCCCGCTCAAAAGCATTTCCAAGCATTTCGTCATTGGAGAAATACGTTCGCTTTAAGGCGATCGCACTTCCAAGGCGCTGATCGACGGCGAGATACACCTCACCCATCCCGCCTTTTCCTATCAGTTGAACCACTAGGTAGCGGTTTTGAATCATCGTGTTTGGAGCTAATGGTTTCATTAAATAGAGATGATAGTTTTTGTACTAAAAATGAGTTTATACTATTGCCGGATTTTCAGCTTATCCGCGGTCAACATCGAGGGCATTCCAACGTGTTGATAACACCTGCTATTTCCTTTTACACGTCTAGAACAGGCGGTTCCCTTCTTTGTTTCTGCACCGCAAAAATAAACCTCCGCGGTCACTGCCGTTTTATCCACTAGCGGCGGTCTATTCTGGGGAAGGGCGGCGAAAGCTTTCGGCGATTGCGGTTGCGGCGGAACGTCAACATTGGCCGAATTACTATTTGCGACTGGGTTCGTTGCATTAGCGGACGAACTGTTCGGTTGTGTCGTCACGCGTTGAGGAGACAACCGTTTTGACAAAGTGGTCTCCGTTTGATTAGTGCCACCGAAATAGTTGGCGGCACTCGAAACTATCGCAAGCAATGCGACCCCGATAATAATGCGAGGAGCGTATTCTTGCACTTGGAACTCCGTCGAACAAAGCTCGCAAAACCGTCGGCTTGTCCAGAGATGCCAATCGATCCGCTCGATCTTTTCGCCGCAGTTGGCACAGAAATTTGGACGAAAGAGCATCATCTACAGTTTTCGAAGACGTTAAACAGAAACGTGCCTAATTAAAATTAAACCTTTACGAAAGTCGCCTTGTGAATTCGTCATAATTATAAACCATATTTCGAATTCTGTTAAGAGGATTATCAATCTCTCTCGTGTGCAACTGTCCTTCGCTTAATTGCGTCTGATTGTTACTATTTTATTATGTTTTTTCGCAAAGCCGTATTTTTACTATCGATCATCTCACTCGCAGTTGCGGCGGCAGTTGCCCAGGACGATGATCCGATCAGGGTTGATTCCTCGATCGTTCGACTGAATGTCGGGGTCGTCGATCAACGCGGCCGCCCGATAACGAACTTGACGCGGGCCGACTTCACAGTTTATGAGGATGGCGTAAAGCAAGATATCTCGAGTTTCGAACCATCGACCGCACCGTTTAGTGTTGTGATGATATTGGACATGAGCGGGTCGACACTTGGCTTTCGGCAGGTGATCCGCCTCTCAGCATTTCGGTTTATCGATGCCCTACTGCCCGAGGATCGCGTAGCGGTAGTGGAATTCTACGACAAGATAAATTTACTTAATGATTTCACCACGAATCGTCAATCGATCGGAAATTCATTGAACCTCGCGAATGGGCGTGGAAAAACCCAGTTATATAAAGCGTTGGATTTCTCGCTCGATAAACTCGCCAAAGAAAAAAGTCGACGGAAAGCGATCATCGTATTAACCGACGGCATCGATACCGCCGTGCGTGATAAGGATCGGCAGTTTCTGGAAAAATTAACCGATGATCAGATCCCGACGGCGATTAAACCGGCGGTCAGCGAAATACTATCCCGAGTTTTAGACCGCTCTGATGCTCAGGGCGTGACGATCTATCCGCTCGCACTTCCGACCGGCGATCCCGGGAAACTCGCCGAACCTACTCTTCGGCAGGTTGCGATGTATCAAGCGGCACGTTCCCGTCTAAAAATTATCGCGGACCGGACGGGAGGTTCGCTGAACGCGATCAAAAATCTTGAAGACATGGGAAAACTTTACTCCACGGTCGCTGCCGAGATCAGAACGCTTTACACCGTCGAATACTCGCCCGCTAACACTAAACGCGATGGGAAGTGGAGAACTGTCCGCATAGATGCGACCAATCCGGCCCTGATCTCGCGCACGCGCCAAGGCTATTTCGCTAAATAGAATCCTCGTTATACTTGACACCTTATCCTTAGATTTGTAGTCTAAACGTTCGCCTCTGTGCACCCGTAGCTCAGCTGGATAGAGTACTTGACTACGAATCAAGGGGTCGCATGTTCGAATCATGCCGGGTGTACCAATTTAACTTCAGTGAATAGAATGCTTTACGAACACACTGAGTGGGCGATCAATCCGGTTTCCGCTGTGCTCGTCCTTGGATCGAAGGCTCGAAACTAAATCGTGAGATCGCGGGTCGCGATTTTACACAATCTTTTTTGATCTCATAAATAGGTTCTGCCCGGCGCCGCGAACGCTCTCCTTTAAGGGCACTGGTACATCAATCCTGTGATGATTATACGATGACCCCACCCGCGATTGACCCTCGGATTCCTTAAGAGAAGCTTGTCCTGATGGGCATCATTTATCGACAAAATGTGAAGAATTGCAATATGGCAGGACAATCCCATTCTACACCGGACATTAGCCGGCCAATTTGCTTTCGATCTCTTTAAGTTCGTTTTCGGCTTTGGAAACGTACTTATTATCGTAGTCGCTTAATCTATTATCATTCTTGAGTTTGTAAAGAGCCTCAAGCCCCTCACGTTTATATTCGAGTGCTTTTTTCAGATATTCAAGGCGGTTCCGACTCTCAGAGAGCTTACCGTAATGCGTTCCTATATTTATTGACGTAAATGCAAGTGTCCGGGCGGCGCTTATGTACGTTGGGTCGATCCTCAAATTATTTTGAAATCCTTCCTTTGCTTCCTTCAGAATCTTTATTCCTCCGTCATAATCTTTTAAAGCCAAAAAAGTTCCGCCGGCGGCAAATTGAGCATTGGCGACATCATAAATAGCCACCGCATTATTCGGATCTGTATCTCGTAATGCTTTAAAGATACTTAACACGCTGATCATCTTTTCTAGCGATTCTTTGTTTCTTCCTTCTCTGCTCAATACTTCCGCAAGTTTCCGTGTAATGATCGCCAGATCCCGTTTTGCCTGGACGCTTTGCGGATCGGCGGTCGAAAGCCGTTGAGCCACTTCGATGCCCCTTTCAAAAAGAGCGATTCCCTGCTTCTCTTTGTTGAAATCGGCATAATTATCGCCGGTTCTCAAATACGCAATTACCAAAGAACGCTGAACTCTCTGATCGTTCGGGTATTTTTCGCCTAGTTTTGAGAGGATCGCGACCGCAGTATCCAGATTTTCTTCGCCGCTCTTTAGATCGTCATCCCAGCCATAGGCTTTACCGAGACTTACATAAGTGTTCCCGTACAAGCGCTCCATCTGGTGATCCGACGGCCGTTCTTCCAGCAGTTTTTTATATATCTCCCTGGCACGTTCATAGTATTCAATGGCTTTTTTGTGTTCACTATCGTCAAAGGATATGTCACCGCGTGCGTTTATGGTCTCTGCGAGTCGTGTGCGGCCTTCGTAACTCGTTGGTTCCTTTTTGTTGATCGTTTCGCGCATTTCGAGGGCTTTCTCGAGATACGCCTTTCCCTTTTCGAGGTCGCCGCCGTTGGCATTGATCTCGCCTAGAACCTTGTAATTGTTTGCCAAGTCACTTTCCCGGATTAAATCGTTAGGGTCGGACTTCAAAAGTTTGAGCCTGATGTTTAGCGCCTTTTCATAGCTCGCCATCGATCCAGAGATATCGCCAACGTTCGGGTTAGATGGGTTTCCCTGCACGTCCCCGACCTTCTCATAGGCCGCGGCAAGTTCGCTCTGCAATTCCTGATCGTCCTCGGCCTCTGTTGACAAACTATCGAGGTACTGAAGTGCAAGAGTGACCAGCTCTTTGCGGGCCTCGGTCGAACCGGGCAGTTTTTCTATCTTAGGACTTAGATCGAATAGAAAGGCGTTTGCCAACGTCCGAACATCGTTAAAGCGTTTTTCTGCCTTTGCTCTTTCTGACAAAGCAATTCTAGCCTGCCAGACCGTTGTGACGATTCCGGCGAAGATCGCCAAAATAATGAGTACGCTGGCGAATACGCTTACTTTATTTCTCTGATAAAACTTTTCCGCACGATATGAGTATGTGTTTGGACGAGCGGTTACCGGCAGACCGCGGAGATGACGCAAAATATCCTCGGCAAAATTCTCGGCCGACGAATATCGTCGCTCCGGCTCTTTACGCATTGCTTTTAGAACAATGTTGTCTAGATCGCCGCGAATACCACTGGCCGTCACATTTATATGCGGCCGCCTTGTCCGAAGAGCAATATTTTCTCTAGTATCCAACATTTCGGTCTTGAAACGCGGCTTGGGTTCTTGCTCAACAACAGATCGTGGCACGCCCGGAGGTTCGAGATCCGTCCTGGCTTCGGCGAGATCAGGGAGATGCATAGTTGCAAAATTCACCATCGACGACGGTAGCGGCGGATCCGTTTTTATGATCGAGTCGTAAATTTCCTTAAAATCATTCTCCTTCGTTTCAAAAGGACGATGGCCGCACAAGAGTTCAAAAAGAATCACTCCAAGCGAATAAATGTCGGTTGCGGTAGTCACGCTCTTGCGTTGGATTTGTTCGGGAGATGCATAACTCGGCGTCATCACGCCAAGTTCTGTGATCGTTGCCAGGTCAGCATTTTCAAAATCATCGGAAATGAACTTGGATATGCCGAAATCGAGCAGTTTCGGCGCTCCACTTTCGTTTACGAGAATATTTGACGGTTTGAGGTCACGATGGACGACCAAATTGCGATGAGCAAAATCGATTGCTAGGCAAACCTCGCGAAAAAGGTCGAGCCGTTGTGTAATATCTAGATCATTTTGGTTGCAGTAGACATTTATCGGCAACCCCTCGACATACTCCAGAGCGATGAATGGGATGTTGTCTTTCGTGGTTCCGGCATCCAGCAATCGGGCGATATTCGGATGTTCGAGCTCGGCCAATATTTCCCGTTCGTGCTGAAATCGGCGTCGCAAGGCGGCGGTGTTCATTTCACGCTTGAGCAGTTTTAGTGCGACTTTTTGTTCGAATTTCCCATCTGCCCTTTCAGCCAGATAGACCGCACCCATTCCGCCGCTGCCGATCTCACGAACAACTCTATAGGCACCGAAAATTTGACCAGCTCCCGCACTTTCTTCAAATCGTTCATCAAAATATCCATCCGAGAGTTCCACTGCGGACAGATTCATCAAGCTTTCAGCACCTTCTTCGAGTTCTAAAAGCGACTCAACTTCTGTCCGAAGGTCCCTTTCCAGACGAAGTGAATCCAGATACTCGCCACGTCTGGATACCTCCATCTCGAGGCAATTAAGAAGTATCCCGCTGATCTTTTCCCAACCATTTTCTTTCATAAGTAAGATTCAAAAGAGACTGTCGGCAATCTCGAACTCTTGTTTCTTTCTCAATATGTGTATTCGTAGTCAGAAGGGCGACAAACTATTTTTTTCGAAGTTCATCAGGTCGTAAACACAGCGACACGAAACCGATCTTCATCAATATCCAGTGGGCTAGTCATTGCCGTTAGTGATCTGTTTGAGTTCCCTGTAGAGCCAAAACCTCGCGGCTTTCCACAATCGGAGGACGGTTCGGTCTGAGATGTCCATCGCTGCTGCGATCTCCTCATTAGTCAGCCCTCCAAAAAATCGCATCTCAACGACCTTTGCCTGCCGTTCGTCTACTTCCGCGAGTCGTTCAAGTGCCTCATCTAGAGCCACGATGGAATTCGAGCGTTCTTCGATCGGTATTTGAACGTCGTCTATAGACAAGTGGATCATCGCATTTCCGCGTTTTCCTGCGGAATGTTTGCGAGCATGCTGTACCAATATCTGCCTCATTAGATAAGATGCGATGCCGTAAAAATGGCTTCGATCCTTCCATTCAATGCCGGACTGATCGGTGATACGGATTAGGGCTTCGTGAACAAGAGCGGTCGGCTGCAAGGTGTGATCGGACCGCTCTCTCGACATCAGAATTCGAGCCTGCCGCTTCAATTCGGCGTAGACAAAAGGCATCAGGCGCTCCTTCGCGTCCTCGTTGCCTTCGTTCCAGTCGCCCAGAATCTGGGTAATTTCAGAAACCTGATTCTTTTCCATAATTGGTATGCGTGACGTTTGGATGTAAACAATTCTAACCTTTTTTTAGCACAAACTGAAATTTTGCCATTGTTTGTTTCGGTGGCGGCTCTGCCCCGGTTACGCAACTGCTTTTCTGAAGGCATTGCTCGCCGATTTTTTCGCCGACTGCGATAAACATTGACTGAAACACGATTCGCGGTCCCGAGCAGGAGTTCCCCGCCAGCCAGCGGGGAGTTTATTTTCGTGCGCGGGCAGTTTATTTTGGTGCGCGGGGAGTTTATTTCAGCCAGCGGGCAGTTTGTTTTAGGCGGCGGGGAGTTTATTTTGGTCAGCAGGGAGTTTATTTCAGTCAGCGGGCAGTTTATTTCGGCCAGCGGGGACCTTATCTCGGTCAGCGGGGAGTTTGTTTTGGTCGGCGGGGAGTTTATTTCGGTAAGCGGGCGGTCAGTATCGTTGACGAGGCAAGGTGTTCAGCTTATATTTTTCTCGCTTTTTGCAAACTCGAAGCACAATAAACGGTGATAAGCGTGCGATCGACGGGACGCCCGCTTGATTTGCAGATTTTGGATCCATCGGATATAAAGCCGTTCCCAACTCTTACATAACCCTTAAAACGACTAATCATCTCTCTCCTGAAAGCAGGACAGGAACGGCAGAATATCGCCGTTCCTTTTTTTATTCACAAATAAATATTTTTCTTGTCGCTTTTTGCGATTGGTTTGCACAGATATGAGTAAGAGCAAATGTTTAAATAATTTATCCACAAATC
>JBBRUA010000163.1:0-6999 GCA_038248245.1 Pyrinomonadales bacterium
AGGTGGTTGGGATATCGACTGACTCGGTCGAGTCACATAAAGGGTTTGCGGAGAAGAATCAGTTGCCGCTGCGATTGCTCTCGGATGCGGGCCGAAAAGTTTCCGAAATGTACGATATGAAATCCTGGCTCCCCGGACGCTCTGCCAGAGGCGTTGTGGTGATAGACGGCGAGGGAAAGATCGCTTATCACAAGGTTGAAACACTAAGCCTATTTCGCCCGGCGGATAAGGACGTTCTCGAAGTGATCAGAAAAATTTAAAAAGGTTAACCACAGAGTCGCGGAGGCACTGAGAAATCGAGACAGGCATTCGGAACTGCCGACCGTCGAATGTGCAGAAGAGCTTTTCGATCTTCGTTTCTTCGGTGCTGTCTGTGGCAAATTTCCTCCTTCTTTCGGCCGCTGTGGTAAAATTCAGCCATGGGATTATTTGGCGATAAATTTAAGTGTGGAAAGTGCGGGTTGAAGAACGAACCTCTTGGTTACGCTCCGCTGCCGACGGAGCTTGGGCAACAGATCGGTGCCGAGATGTGCAAGGATTGCTGGTCCGAGTGGCAGCAGAAACAGAAACAGCTGATCAACCATTTCGGCCTGGACGTGTCTAACCCTGACTCGCATCAGTTCCTGTTCGACAATATGAAGATCTTCTTCTACGACGAGGGCGTCGATATCACCAAGATCGACACGTCGCAGGAAGGCAAGGTCAACTGGTAACGTAGAACCCGCTATGTCAGTGCCGGCGGTCGGGAACAAAGACCTGAAAAAGCCGCGGATATTTACGTTTATCCGCGGCTAAATCTTTCTCACTATCACGCCACCCGCTAACGCAGGTGGTTCTGACTTATTTCTTTTCAAACTTCAACGCGACCGAATTCATACAATATCTTAGACCGGTCGGTTTTGGGCCATCGTCGAAGACATGGCCGAGATGGCTGTGGCATCTGGCGCATTCGACCTCGGTGCGGGTTTCGCCGAGGGTGGTATCGGTCACCTCTTTCACGTTCTTTTTATTGATCGGCTCGTAGAAACTCGGCCAGCCCGTGCCTGACTCGAATTTCGTTTTCGAGCTGAACAATTTCAGGTGGCAGGCGGCGCAATAATAGTCGCCGTCTTCGTGGCTCGTCGCGTATTCGCCTGAATACGGCCGCTCCGTGCCTTCCTCGCGAAGCACCTTATAGGCCGCCGGCGTTAACTGCTTTTTCCACTCTTCCGGTGTTTTGACGACCATATCGCCGTTAAATTCATCATCCGATGCCGTTGCTTTAGAATTCGCAGTTTCCGTTTTCGGTGTTACCGCCGCGACGGGAGTGTTTTCGCTCGAAGTATTCGACTGAGACGCCGTCGAACGCGTGCAGCCGACCGCCGCCGCCACAATCAAAGCAACAAAAACAAATGAAGACGCTATAAAAAATTTGTATCTCATAGTCATTAAGGCGTCAGATCAACGCGATCCTGTGCCTATACTATTCAGTTCGGCGGCGCAATTATTCCGGATTCATCGGCATTTCTGCGGCTGCTGCGCGAAAGGGAATAAATTAATGATATGTTTGGCATTAGTATGTTTGCGGGGGCAGTTTTGCAGGTCGAAAAACGATGTTTGGTTTAGGTCGTGAACGGGAAAAGGAATGGGCCGCATTCGAGGCGGAGGCTTTGCCGCTGATGCCGGATGTTTTTCGGGTGGCACAGTGGCTGGTGCGCGACCGGACATTGGCCGAAGATCTGACGCAGGAAACTTTCGTTCAGGCACTTAAATCTTTTCACCGATATACGCCTGATACAAACTGCCGGGCGTGGCTGGTCACGATCCTGTATCGCGTCAACGGCAAACGCCGGATGAAGCTCGGTCAGCTAAAACTGGTCGAGGACACCGAGGAACAGATCGCCAGCACCGTCGCATTCGAGCCGCCGATACCGCAATCGTTGACTGACGAAGATATCCTCGCCGCAATAGAGCGCGTGTCGCCAAAGTTTGCTCAGGTCGTACTGCTGGCCGATGTCGAGGAGTTTGCTTATAAAGAGGTTGCGGAACTGCTCGGAATACCGATCGGCACTGTAATGTCGAGGCTGCATCGCGGGCGGCGTTTGCTGAGACAGGAATTGAGCGGTTATGCAGAAGGATTCGGCATCGCGGCCGAGGGTTGAGGAACGTTATGTATTGTAAGGATTTTAGACAATTACTCGACTCATATATCAGCGACGAACTGCTGATCGAGACGAACCACGATGTTTTGCGGCACCTCGAGGATTGCGGCGATTGCCGGCACACCCTGACCGCCCATCGAGATCTGCGCATGCAGCTACGGAATGCCATCGTTACATCGAGCAACACTCAGATCGATCCAATTTTTGTGAGCCGCGTCAAACGCGAACTGCACCAACAGGTTTTGAATTCACACGGTTGGATGAGTAGTTGGGATCTCTCAGGCGTCTTCGGCTCGCGCGTCTTAGCTCTTGGCTTCGGCTGCCTTCTGATCATGGCGTTTGGTGCCCTACTTGTTTTTGATAAGACAAATTCGGTGGCGAGAATTGCTAATTCGAGTCCGATAAATGCTCCCGCTAACGTAAATACCGAATCTGAGATCGCACGTTCCGTCCGCGTGTCGTGGCAGCAATTGACGGCACAAGCCGTCGGCGACCATGAGAATTGTGCGATCGACCATAAGCTCAAAGAAGAACCGATCAGTCTCGACAAGGCCGCGAAAACCTACGAGGCATACTACAACGGCCTCGAGAAAACGGTTGACGATGCCATGAAAGCTGATCTCACAGCCGGCAATGTTCAGCTCCTGGAATCGCATATGTGTATTTACGACGGACGTCGCTTTGCTCATATTGTCTTCAAACAAGACGGGAAGGTAGTTTCCGTTCTCGTCACCGACACCGATCTGCCGACCGGCAGCGTCGATGTGATGACCGCAAAATACGACGAGAATACGAACGCGGCCGGATTACATTTTGGACATTACGCGTTGTTTGTTGTGTCGGATCTGCCGGAAGCAGACAATGTAACGCTCGCGAAGAAAATTGCTCCAGCGATCCGTTTACATACTGAGAAACTAAAGGCATAATTTTGTCGAATAACGATATATGGCAAAACAGCTCGAGAAAAAACATTCGCTTGCTGTCCGCTGGCTGCATTGGATCAGCTTTCCGTTACTTTCCATGATGATCTGGAGCGGAATGTTGATCTACTGGGCTAACCCGGTATATGGCATTCGAATATTCGGCTACGAACTGTTCAAGTTCTTTCCGGTATGGTTCAACGACTTTTTAGGCATTCCTTTTCGCCTCGCCGAAGGGATGCAGCTTCATTTCTTTTTCATGTGGCTGTTCGCCATAAACGGCGTGATCTATGTAATTTACACTATCGTTTCCGGTGAATGGCGAGCGATATTGCCGATTCCCGGCTCGATGAAGCGGGCGCCGCTTGTGGCTTTGCACGATGCCCATATCGTCAAAAAGGCACCGCCGCAGGGCAAATATAACGATGCTCAGAGAATTGCGTATACGAGCGTGATAGTGATGGGTGCTGGTTCGCTGTTTAGCGGACTCGCGATCTACAAACCGCTTCAACTGGCGTGGCTGACCGCCCTTTTTGGTGGTTACGAATGGGCCCGCTGGATACATTTTTGGCTGACGATCAGTTTCGTTTTGTTCTTTTTAGTTCACGTTTTTCAGGTAGTCTTGGCTGGTTGGGGCAATTTTCGCTCGATGATCACCGGCTATGTCATGATCGATGCGGTCCAACCAGCGGTCGAACCGGCCGATCCGTTGGAGCAAAAAGCGGAGGCAACGGTATGAGTGAAGACAAGGCGATTCTGCTCGAAAAGGTGCGTGAATTTGAGGCCCGCACCGGGCACACGTTCGATTCATTTCCGGAAGACCCGAATAACACTGCGTCAGTATTAAACGAACGCCGTTATCTTAGCGAACCGATCTCCGACAAAGAAGCAAAAAAGCAGATGTCCGATCGATCGCGACGGAGTTTTCTAATCGGTGGCGCCGCCGCCGTTATCGGTGTCGTCGGTTGGAAATGGATGAGCGACGAGACGAAAACCGATCTGTACCAACGCGCCTTCAGATTCAACGAACGGGTAAGTCAGATATTCTTCAGCCCGGCCCGACTTGCAAAGGAATTCCCGCCGGAAAGTGTAACGCCGATCCGCACCAATGGTATGTTGGGTTTGGAGGAAGAGTTAGACCGGGCCGCATGGAGTTTGGCGGTTGGGGGACTTGCCGGGCGTGTCGACGATCTGATACTAACGATGGACGATATCAGAAAATTGCCGCGGACCGAGATGATCACCGAGTTCAAATGTATCGAGGGTTGGAGCACTATCGTCCACTGGGCCGGAGTTCGTTTTTCTGATTTTGCGGCCGTTTATCTGCCCAAAACTAAAAGCGGCTCGCCGACGGACATTGCCGCACGCCCCGAAGATTTGGTTCCGTACGTTGCGATGTCCACGCCCGATGAAACGTATTTTGTCGGCTGGGACATACAGAGCGTGATGCACCCGCAGACTCTGCTCGCCTACGAGATGAATGGCGAACCGCTGCGGCCGGAAAACGGAGCACCGCTTCGCATCGCGTCGCCGACAAAATATGGGATCAAGCAAATTAAACGGCTTGGCCGGATCGAATTCACGAATGAACGCCCGAGAGACTACTGGGCGTTACCGGAAAATGGCCATTACGATTGGTATTCCGGGCATTAGAGCTCGGAGTTACGCTTCGCCGTTCGACATCGGTCCGAGCAATATTTGACCTCATCCCAAACCGTTTCCCAACGCTTGCGCCACGCAAACGGACGTTTGCACGCCTCACAAATCTTCTCGGGCAGCGTCGATTTGGTGTATCGTTTTTTGTCTTGTATCCTCATCTACAAACGCGATGTTACTCGACCGGCTGGAAATAATAAACGAAGAGTTCTACACCGACCGCGTGACGCCGGAGGCGATGGACCTGCTGCTCGCGGACGCCTGGCGTCACTTCGGCACGCATTTTACTCGTTATAATTTTGGTATTCATGAAGACGAGATCAGGCGCGTTCTGCCGCTCCGCGTTGCGATTAAGGATTTTAAGGTGTCGAAGAGCCAACGTCGCATTGTTAGAAAGAATTCCGACCTTGAAACGACCGTTCGCCCGATCGAACTTACGCAGGAAACTCACGATCTCGTCGCCCGTCACAAACGGCGGTTCAAGTTCGCGGTTCCACCTTCGATCTTCACTTTTCTGTCGAATGACCCGGCGAATACGCCCGGTACCGCTTACGAAATAAGGGTCACCGAAAATGGCAAACTTCTCGCGGCCAGCTTTTTCGACGTCGGCATGACTGCCGTATCGAGTATCTATGGCATTTTTGATCCCGAAGTAACATCGCGAAGCCTCGGCATTTTCACGATGTTAAAAGAGATCGAGTTCGCCTCGGAGCACGGCATGGAGCACTACTACCCCGGCTACGCCTACGAAGGTGAATCATTCTACGACTACAAAAAACGCTTCGCCGCCCTCGAAACTTTCGACTGGAACGGCAACTGGATCGCGGCAAAACCGTTAACATGATCAATCGGTCTCGGCGACAATAATTACACGAGATCAACGGAGATGAGGCTGTCTGATAAAGTTATCGGACAGCCCTTTTTCTATTCTTCACGACACACCCGCTCGGATCAGTCTGGTCGTGCATGCGAGACAACTAGACAGACCCGCATAAAGAATCGCAATTTATCAGATCCAGCCGCTATTTTTGTGCGACCAGTCTAATCAAAACCTCATTTCGGCGAAGATTTCCGGGAGTGTATGGCGGGTCGTAGCCTGCGGTCAGCATTTCGCCTTTTGTGGATAGTTCTTTGGTTTTTATCCAATCGGTCAATTTTTGTTCGGCTTCTTTGATCTTTTCGGGGTTGGAATATCCGCTGTAACGGTACGCAGCAAATCGACCGCCTTCCATCGGTTCGATCTTTACCTTGTCGTCAGTTGGTGCGGGAGCTCCTTTTTCAGCGACATCTTTTGGGATGAGAAAACTCATTGTGTAAGCTTCCAAATCGTTTGAAGAGAAAACCGGAGATGTCATAGAGATTTTTTGGCTTTCCTTATTCGAACCCGAAATATAACCGAAAAGGCGTTGGAAGGCTGAGTTGTTTTGCAGTTCCGCACCTTTCATAGTTGTCGAAACAAGCATCATCGGCTTGTATTCCCGAACCTCAAAATCTCCGTCTTTCGAGATAACTTGATAATCCGCAGACTCAGAACTCGCTCTTGTAGCCATATAAAAAGTAGTGAAAAGTGCGAAAATCGCGAACGATACTATGATCAATTTACTCATTATTTATCTATTCGCATCAGAGTCAAGTCTGGATTCGTTCAAAGGGGAAGTCGGAGTCGTGCCTGCAATTTTGCAATTCCTTATAAAGTCGGTGTCTGATGATAACGAGTAAAACCAATCTATGACAACGAAATTAAGAACCAAGGCCGAGCGAGAGGTTTTTGGCGGATAGTAGTATGAGTATTGAGCGGACTTGATTTTACACGTTATAACTACCCAATACGGCAAAAATCGTTTTTTACCATCACAAGCCTTTTGTCCACTCGATATACTTTTTCGAATCGAATTTCTTGCCCGTGCTGCCGCTCGTCATGTAACGGATCTGGCCGAAGACCGGGCGTTCCATCCACGGGCGGTCGTGCTTGCCGAAGCACCACAGGATGCCGGTGTACGAGTTCGGATTTCGGCCGTCGAGGCAGTACTTGTTGTTGAGGTGAACGAGCGTTTCGAAGGCGACCTCGTACGAGGGCGACCAGGCGATCACATTTTTGCCCCACAGCATACGGACATAATTGTGCAGTTCGCCGGTCACGACCATTTCACGTTGAGCGGCGTTCCAGAGTTCGTCGTGCGTCTCGCCTTCCTCTAATTGTTCTAAAGAATAAAGATGCGAGCGTTCGTCGTCCGCATGTGCACGCATAGTTTTTTGCACCCATGCCGGGAGAGCGTCGAGGG
>JBBRUA010000164.1:0-6959 GCA_038248245.1 Pyrinomonadales bacterium
GTTTGACGATTATCGACTCGACGATCGAGAGGCCGAGGCCGGTGCCTTTGGCGGCGTTGGCGTCGTCGTGCGGCACTCGGTAAAATCGTTTGAAGATACGTTTTAGATCGCTGCGGGCCAATCCGATCCCGTTGTCGCGAATGTATAATTCCGCTGATTTCGAAGAGTTCGATTTTAATTTGACCGAGATCTTCGGTGCATCGGGAGAATATTTGACTGCGTTATCCAGCAGATTTGTCAGTGCTGTTTCCATTTCCGTGCGGTCGCCGAGCATTTTGACTGGTTCGGACGGCGCGGTGAAGCGTATCGCCGTTTCGTCGAGGTGTCTTCGTGAGATGACGGTGCGGGCCGCTTCGCCGATCAGTTCGGCAAGGTTGATCTCCGATAAATTCAACAGCCGCTGCTTTTCACGCGTGCTGCCAGCCTGCAGAACCTGCTCGACCGTGCCAAGCAGGCGAGCGTTGTCCTCGAGCATGATGTTGTAAAATTCGACCTGTTTCTCGCGCGGCAGGTCTCGAGCCTTGAGCGTTTCGAGATAGAGTTTAATGGATGCGATCGGCGTTTTTAGCTCGTGCGTGACGGCGTTGAGAAATGCGTCGTGCTGCTCGTTTAGCCGTATTTCACGTACAAGAAAGATCGTATTCAGTATCAGTCCGGTGATGATCAGTGCAAAAAATATCACCCCGAACACCAACAACGCGACTTGCCGCAAATTGAGCAGTATCCAGCCAATATTAAGTGCGATCGCCAGCACCGACAGGCTGATGCCGAAGACCAAAAAGAATATTGCTGTTTTTCGCCGCCGCATATACTAACTGAAAATGTAAAACGGAAAGCGGAAAATAGGAAACCCCGTTCCTCATTTTCCGCTTTCCGCTTCTATTCTAACTCGTAATGCTTACTGCTGGGTTCTACCTTCTCCTACGCTGCCGCCCGCATTTCCTTCGGCGTCTCCGACTCGGTTGCGAGGTCATAGGCGTAGACATTCTGGATGAGGCCGACCTTCTCAAGCAGTTGTAGCTGGTACCAGTTAATATCAAATTCTTTCCAGGTTAGGCCGTGCTTGGCGCTGCGTGGATAGGCGTGGTGGTTATTGTGCCAGCCTTCGCCCCATGTGACGGCGGCGACGAGTGCGTTATTTCGCGAATCGTCACGCGTCTCAAATCGTCGGCTGCCCCAGATGTGCGTTACCGAATTGACCATCCACGTGAAATGCCAACTGATCGTGATACGCAGAACCACCGCCCACAAAACCATCGTCCATCCGCCGATCGCGAACAAACCGGCCGCGAGGATCAGCGTCGTTACGTAATAATATTTGTCGATGAAACGTAGATACGGATCTTTCAAAAGGTCAGGCGAATACCGTTGGCGTGCCGTCTCGGGCTGATTCTGTGCCGTTCCCTCGAATATCCAACCGATATGCGACCACCAGACACCTTTCTCAGGGCTGTGCGGATCTTTGTCGGTGTCGGTAAATGCATGGTGAATCCGGTGCGTCGTCACCCACGAGATCGGGCCGCTCTGAAGGCCGAGCGTGCCGCAGGTCGCAAGAAAACGCATCATCCATTTCGAAGTAGTAAATCCGCGGTGCGTCAGCATCCGGTGATAGCCGATGCCGACTCCCCAGCTTGCCGCGACCCACCAGCAGATCAGCGAAGCGACAACATTTTGCCAGCTAAATGTAAAAAACGCCGCAATTGACGCAAGGTGAAACGCCGATACGAAAAATATCGTGTTCCAATTGTACTTACCTACTCTCGACGGAGCGAATTCGACTACGTTTTGCACTATTTTATAACCTCTATCTAAGTAAAATTGCACCGGGCAATTGCCCACTTCTAAAGGTTAACAGGTTGCAAGCGTTGTGATTGTAAGACTTTTGTAAGACTTAAAAACCGTCCGCAATTGAAATCGGCGCTCAATAAAATTACAGTAAGACGCTGTATCTGTTTGCCGATGGCGAAGAAAAGCAAAAATCTGATCAATATCGAGTACGCCGCCGCCCGCGTGGCGTTTGGCGTGTTCGGCATTCTGCCGCGAGCGGCCGCCGTACGTGTTTGTACGTGGATAATGCTCGCTTTGCCGGTGATACTCCCGGGGCTGAGGCAAACCGGACTGCGTAACCTCGAGATCGCCTTTCCGGAGAAGACGCTGGCCGAACGCCGCCGTATTCTTCGCGGAACATTCGAAAATCTCGGCCGGGTTCTCGGCGAGCTCAGCCAATTTCACAAGTACACCGCCGAAAAACTGGCTGAATTGATAGATTTCGAACTCGACGAAGAGTCGAAGAAGCTATACGCCGAAAACAAGCGAAGCGGTCGCGGCATTTTGATCACGACCGGGCACCTCGGTAACTGGGAAATGCTTGTGCTCGGCTTTGCGGCACTGTACGAACCGATGAGTTACCTTGCTCGCCCGCTCGACAATCCGAAGATCGACAACATGCTTAACGCTCTCCGAACCAAATTCGGCAACAATCCGATCAATAAGACCCACGCCGCAATGCTCGCGATCAAGATATTAAAGGAAGGCGGTCTGCTCGGCATCTTGTCCGACGTGAACGCCCACCCGAAGGAAGGCGTTTTCGTGCCATTTTTCGGCGTTCCCGCATGCACGCCGAGTGGCGCCGCAATGATCGCCATGCGTTCCAATTCTTATATTTACCCGACATTCTGCGTTTGGGACAAGGCCGCGAAGAAATACAAGATCGTCCACGGCTCTCTGCTCGAACCCGCCAATACCGGCGACCGAAAACAAGACATCATCGAAACAACCGCTTTATTCACACTCGAGATCGAAAAGATCATTCGCCTGTACCCGGATCAATGGATGTGGATCCACAAACGCTGGAAAACACGCCCGCCCGGCGAGGATGAAATATATGGCAGAAATAAATAAAGATCCGGAACCGAAAATATGCGAGTCGTGCGGGGAAGCCTTCGGCTGCGGCGCGAAACTTGATGGATGTTGGTGCGTCGATGTTGCCGTGAAACCCGGCGTTTCGGACAGCCTGAAAGCAAAATATGACGATTGCCTTTGCCCCAAATGTCTAACAAATGCGGCTTTAGCTTCCGAAGATAATGAGCATCAAAATGTATAAAAAATTACTCGTTGCACCGTTTCTTTTAATGTTCTGCGTCTCATTCGCAGTCGGGCAGCAAAGATTGCTCGTCATCGGCGGTGGAAAGCGTCCACCCGATGCGATGAAGCGATTCGTCGAATGGTCCGGTCAGGAAAAAGCGAGATTGCTTATCGTCACCTGGGCGAGCGGAGAACCCGAGGCGAGTTTTAAGTCTTTGCAAGCGGATCTTTCGGCTTACAAAACGGCCGAGGTCATCGCTTCGCCGACGACTCCGCTCGACGCCGAGAAGCGAGCTAAATTTGTCGAATCATTGAAAGCCGCGACCGGCGTTTTCTTCTCCGGAGGCGATCAGAATAGGATAATGGACGTCCTCAAGGACGAAGAACTACTCAAACTCGTCCGCGACAAATACACCTCCGGAACGCCCTTCGGCGGCACCAGTGCCGGCGCCGCCGTAATGTCCGACCCGATGATGACCGGCGATGCTGATCTGAAAATTCTCGACGGCAGCAAAGTCGGCGTACGCGCCGGACTCGGCCTCATCCCAAACGTCATATTCGACCAGCATTTCCTTTTACGTCAACGCTTTAACCGTCTTTTCGGCCTGATAATGGTCAACCCATCCATGCTCGGCATCGGCATCGACGAAGACACCGCCGTCCTGATCGAAGACAACCGCCGCCTCCAAGTCGCCGGCGCAACCCAAGTAATGTTCGTAGACGCAAAAGATCAAAAGGGCGCAATGACAGTAAATTTTCTGAAATCAGGCGAATTTTTTGATCTGCGCAAGCGGAAAAAATCAGCAGCTCGATCAAACTAACAATTTCCTCGCCTGCGACTGCACGGCGGTGATCGCAACCGCATCGACGATATCCTCAACCTTGCAGCCGCGCGACAGGTCGTTGCAGGGGCGGTCGAGGCCTTGGAGGATCGGGCCGATGGCGGTGCCGCCGGTTAGGCGTTCGGTTAGTTTGTAGGCGATGTTTCCGGCGTTTAGATCGGGGAAAATGAGAACGTTGGCACGTCCGGCGACGGGTGAGCCGGGAGCTTTTGAGTCGGCGACGGATTGAACCAGAGCGGCGTCGGCCTGGAGTTCGCCGTCGATATTGAGATCGGGCATGCGGACGCGAACTGTTTTTGTAGCCTCAATTATCTTTTCCAAAGCCGAATGTTTCGCACTTCCCTTCGTGGAAAATGAGAGCATCGCGACGCGCGGTTCGACCTGGAGCAGAGCCCGGCACGAGTCTGCCGAGGCGATGGCGATCTCGGCGAGTTCGCCGGCGTCCGGGTCGATCACGACACCGCAATCAGCGTAAATCATCGCTCCGCCGGCCCCAAACTTCTTATCCGGTACGACCATCAGAAAAAAGCTCGAAACGATCCTCAGCCCTTCGCGAACACCGATACATCGCAGTGCGGCGGCGACGGTGTGAGCAGTAGTATTCGTCGCCCCGGCCACCGAACCGTCAGCCTTTCCCTCGCGAACCATCAGATTTCCAAAATAAAGCGGGTCTTTGACCGTCTGCTCGGCTTCCTCGAGCGTCACGCCTTTCGAACGCCGCATCTGATGATAAAGCGTCGCGAGTTTGCCGAATTCGCTCGATCGCAGATGATCGACTATTTCGACGCCGTTCAAATTCGCCCCGGCATCTGCCGCTAATGAGCGCACCTTTTCCTCATTACCAAGGATCGTGATCCTCGCAATTCGCTCCGACGAACAGATCGCCGCCGCCTGCACCGTGCGAATGTCTTCGCCCTCGGGCAAAATTATATGTTGTAGGTCCGCCGCCGCCCGCTGTCTGATCTGCTGCAAAATCATAGGTCAGTAGTCAGCAGTCAGTAGTCAGTAGTCAGCCCGGAAGATCGGGAACATTGACAACCGACTGGTGTGACCACCGCAATACCGAATTTACCATACAACCATCATGCTTGTAACTTGCTCTAATATCGGCTATTCAATACACTTGGGAAAACGCGAACGAGGTAAAAAGATGAACGAGTCAAAAGCAAAACTGAAACGCCGCGAAAAGTCGGAGATGAAAGGCCGGATGGGCAATTTTTTGATGTTTCTGCCGAACATGGTGATGCTGCTCGGACGCCTGCTCAAGGATAACCGCGTCCCGATCGCCGAAAAGGCTCTGTTCGCCGCCGCGATCGTTTACGTTATCTCACCGCTCGATTTTATTCCCGACATTTTCCCGTTCATCGGCCAGGTCGATGACCTGTACGTTGTCGCTCTTGTTTTACTGCGTCTCGTCAACCGCACCGACGAGACCGTCGTCCGCGAACACTGGTCCGGCGGCGGCGACATCGTTGCCCTCTCCGACTCGATCGCCGGGCTCGCCCCCAAGCTACTACCAAAACGCGTTTCCCGCGTCCTCACCGCCCGCGTCGAACTCGCCCCGGCCGGCCAAATTCTGCGGAGCATCTCCACCAAAAACGAAGCGATCGTCCGCGAAGTGCACAGCAGCGACCGGATCGACATAGATCCGATTTCGGCATTGCCTAACTGAGCGGCCAAAAGCGGAGCCGAATACATTTTCTTCTGGATTTCGAGGTGCTTTGCGAGTTTATTTGGCTGTTCATTCGAAAATAAACTTGCAGAAATTGACGCCTCGCAACGGATATTCGATATAATTGTGGTGTTTGGTCGAATCCGTTAGTCAGATAATCTATGTTCGAACGCTATACCGAGAGGTCACGCCGGGTAATTTTTTTCGCTCGCTACGAAGCCTTGCAGTACGGTTCGCAGGTGATAGCACCAGAACACATACTGCTCGGACTCATGCGAGAGGATAAAAATCTCTCGGCACGCTTTTTTCCTTTCCGCTACGGCTTGACGGTCGATACGATCCGCAAGGATGTCGAGGAACGCATTATTCTGCGCGACCGCATCCCGCAATCGTCCGAACTTCACCTGTCGGCGATCACGAAACGCATTCTTTTTTACGCTAACGAAGAAAGCCGTCAACTGAAAAATCGTCATATCGGCCCCGAACATCTACTGCTCGGCCTCGTTCGCGAAGAAAAATCGATCGCCGCTGAGATCCTGTTCGGCTACGGCCTGCGTCTGCACGACGTTCGCGATGAAATGACGCGTCAGGCCGGCGTGCCGGGAATTTTTGCTCCGGCGAAAGATAACAGTAAGACGCCGAGCCTCGCCGAGTTCACACGCGACCTGACGGTCGAGGCTGCGGAAGGAAGACTCGACCCGCTTATCGGACGCGAACCTGAGATCGAACGCCTCGTCGAAATTCTCTGCCGCCGCACGAAGAATAATCCCGTGCTCATCGGCGAATCCGGAGTCGGCAAAACAGCGATCATCGAGGGCCTCGCCCAGCGGATCGTCGATAAGAACGTGCCGAGCTTTCTCGACAGCAAACGGATTCTATCGCTCGATCTTTCACTCGTCGTTGCCGGAACCAAATATCGCGGCCAGTTCGAGGAACGCCTGAAAAAGATCATGAGCGAGCTTCGCGAGAGCGAAGATTGCATCGTTTTCATCGACGAACTGCATACGCTCGTCGGTGCCGGATCGGCCGAGGGAACGCTCGATGCCGCCAACATTCTCAAACCCGCACTTTCACGTGGCGAGATCCAGTGCATCGGGGCGACACCGCCGACCGAATACCGCAAACCCATCGAAAAAGATCGGGCGCTCGAGCGCCGCTTCCAGGCCGTCAAGGTCGATCCGCCGAACGAGGCGGACGCTCTGACGATCATCGAAGGCATCGTCGAACGCTACGAGGCGTTTCATCAGATCCGTTATACAAAAGACGCCTTGGCCGCCGCCGTTCAGCAATCGAATCGCTACATCGCGGACAGATTTTTGCCGGACAAGGCGATCGACGTTCTGGACGAAGCCGGAGCGAGA
>JBBRUA010000165.1:0-6958 GCA_038248245.1 Pyrinomonadales bacterium
GCCAACTAACACAAAGCGGCCCTCCGCCTCCTTCCCAAAATCACCAAAAACTTCCAACAAAACCATATCTCGTCGCCAACCCTAAAATCTCATACCAAATCAAAAAAAGGCTGCCCGATAACTCAGTTATCAGACAGCCTCTTTTTAATAAAATGGTGCTCAGGGGGGGACTCGAACCCCCACGGATTACTCCACACGCCCCTCAAACGTGCGCGGCTACCAATTACGCCACCTGAGCAAGTTATCAAAACCAACAAGCGAACTATTTATTCGCAGGAGCATTAACAGCCGGAGCGTTCGCCGCAGGCACGGGGTCAGCATTTGCTGCGGCCGGTGCTGCAACATTCGCGTTAGCGTCGGCGGGCATCGTAACACTGGTATTGGCATCCGCACCATTTGTGTTAGTTGTCCCCTCGACCGGCGTGTCGGGATTATTCGTCAGGACCGAAACGTTGCCCGTAAGTGCAGGCATCGAAAGAAATAGTGCCGACAGCATAAACAATGTAGCTGCCGCGATCGTCACCTTTGACAGGATCGTCGCCGTTCCGCGCGGAGCAAGAGCAGAGCTCGAAACATTGCTTGTAAACAGAGCTCCGGCGTCGGTTTTACCGGGTTGCAACAAAACAGCCGCGATCAACGTCAGACACGAGAGAAAAAAGATTCCGTATAAAAAATAAACCATCGTATTAGTGAATGGTGAATAGTAAGTCGCCAATAGAAGTAACTATTGCCTTTCAAAATTCACAATGTTTGCAAAACTTTCGGCATCCAGGCTTGCCCCGCCGACCAACGCACCGTCAACGTCAGGCTGTGACATTAGTGTCCCAATGTTGTCCGGTTTTACGGAACCTCCGTAAAGAATTCTAACTCTTACTGCAACTGCTTCGCCGTGCGATTCGGCAACAGTCTGGCGGACGTGACTATGCATGTCTTGAGCCTGTTCGGGCGTGGCGGTTTTACCCGTTCCAATTGCCCAGACAGGCTCGTAAGCAATGATAATACGTTCCATATCCGCAACTGTCAAACCGTCGAGCCCAGCATTCAGTTGTCCTTTAACAACGTTTTCCGCATTTCCGGCTTCCCTTTCGTCCAGCATTTCACCTATGCAAACAATAGCGGTCAAACCCACCTCGAGTGCGGCCTTTGTTTTCAAATTCACCGAAGCATCCGTTTCTCCGTAAAATTGACGTCGCTCCGAATGCCCAATGATCACATGAGAACATCCGGCGTCCTTGAGCATAGCCGGTGCGATCTCGCCTGTGTGAGCTCCGAATTCGTTCTGGATCGCACAATTCTGTGCGGCGACATGTATGTTCGACCCTTCTAATCGGTCAGCGACGGTTTTGATCGCCGTAAAAACCGGAGCAATGACCACTTCGCAATGATTAGCGTTCGCAACAAGAGGCTTCAGGGACAAAGCGGTGTCGACGGCCTCGCCGAGGAACTTAAACATTTTCCAATTTCCCGCGATAACTGGTTTTCTCATAAAGGCTAAGTTAACAAAAAGTCTTGGGAAACGCTAAAACGTGGAGAAAACTTCTCGTCAATGCTATTCTCGAAACTTGATCAAAGGGAACACTTAATGCTGAAAAACTTCACTCGCCCACGACGAGTTGTTATAACTGGGATCGGTTGCGTTACGCCGATCGGTATCGGTCGTGAAGCTTTTTGGCATTCACTCCAAACAGGTGTGAGTGGTGTGCGGACGATACAGAGTTTTGATGCATCGGATTCCGCAGTTCGCATCGCCGGCGAGGTGCAAGATTTCGATTGGCAAGCGGAACTTAACCCAAAAGACCGCAAACATGTCGCTAGAACCGTTCCCCTGACACTCGCAGCCGCCCGCGAAGCACTTAGTGATGCAAAGATCGACACTACCGAGATGACCCTTGACGAGCGACGAAATGTCGGTGTCGAGATCGGTACGGGGGGCGGCGGACTCGCATTTACCGAAAAGCAATATTCATACTGGTACGTCGGCCCGAAAACGCAGGCGAGCGTTTATACAATTCCTTCTTCTACGCACGGCGGTTTGTCGTCAGAGGTGTCTATGGCGTTCGGACTCCGTGGCCTCTCGCATGTGGTTTCGACGGGATGTACCAGTTCGACTGATGCGATCTTTTATGCAGCTCAGCATATCGCTCTTGGTCGGCAAAATACGATGATCGCCGGCGGAACCGATGCTCCGATCGCTCCCGGAATAATGGCTGGTTTTGATTTGATGACGGTAGTCACGCGCAACTGGAACGACGAACCACATCGTGCGTCTCGTCCTTTTTCGCTCGGTCGTTCGGGGATCGTCGCGGCTGAGGGCTCATACCTTTTTGTTCTTGAAGATCTAGAGACGGCTCTCCGGCGCGATGCGAAGATATACGCCGAGATCACGGGCTATGGTGCGACCTGTGATGCCTATCATCGCGTGCGACTCGACGATTCGGGAATTGAACCAGCCAGAGCTATGTCGTTGGCGATCGAGGACGCCGGCATCGAAGCCGACGCGATCGATTATGTTAACCTCCATGGAACATCAACTATTTTGAATGACAAGATCGAGACCGTTGCCGTCAAGATCGCACTCGGCAACCACGCGTACAATACACCGATGTCGGCGACGAAATCCCAAGTTGGCCATCCGCAGGGGGCAAGCGGTGCCGCCGGGATAGCTGCAACGCTTTGTGCGATGACGACGGGTATAATTCCACCAACGATCAACCTCGATGAGCCTGATCCGGACTGCGACCTTGATTATGTACCTAACATTGCTCGAAAAGCCGAAGTTAATACTGCGCTTTGCAACTGCATCGGCTTCGGCTCCAAAAACAGCGCACTTCTCTTGCAAAAATACGCTGATTAGATATGTTCGAACGCTTCAAACATCGTAGCTATGAGCTCGAACGTCTCGATACCGGCGACTACACGCCAAAAGAATACGCTAAGTGGCAGCGTGAGATGAAGTTCATCCACGGTGTCTTTGGTGAAAGCCGTGCGCTCAAACGAACTCTTTTTCGTGATCTTGAAGCTAGTGAATGTACTGAATTCTCCGCACTCGATGTCGGTGCTGGTTCCGGTGGTTTGATGATAGAACTGAGGAAATGGACTACCGCTCACAAGTCTTTCCTAGTGGGAGCAGAACTGGACGCGGTCGCGGCCGGAACGATCAAGGCGAACGATCTCGCCGCAGTAAGATGTGACGCATTGCAGATGCCATTCGCAAACGATAGTTTCGACTACGTTTTTTGCTCGCTGTTTCTACATCATTTGAGCGACGCGGCAGCCCGTAGACTGATCGAGGAAATGGGTCGCGTTGCGGCTAAGCGAATCTACGTCATTGATCTTAACCGTCATCCGACGGCTTATTATTTCTATAAGTTTTTCGGCAGCTTGTTTTTACAGCGGTTTACGCTTGAAGACGGATCGCTGTCGATACTACGCAGCTTTAATCCTAAAGAGCTGAAAGATCTAGGAAAAAACGGCGGGTTAGTGGACGTTACAGTCGAACATTCGAAGGTTAATCGTCTGATTCTCTCCGGACGTTCGGCGAAATAGACTGGGAAATGAATACTGAGCGATTTTACGACATATCGATCGCCGGGGCCGGACCGGCGGGTTCTTCGCTTGCGATCCGTCTCGCGAACGCTGGATTCTCTGTTGTATTGATCGAACAAAAGAAATTCCCGCGCGAAAAGCTCTGCGGAGAGTTTATCTCGCCCGAGTGCCTGGCTCACTTCAAGGAACTCGGAGTCATGAATGGCTTGATCAAAGCGGGCGGCACCGACCTGCACGAGACGATATTCTTCGGGCGAAACGGAACGGGCGTAGCGGTGAAAAGTGAGTGGTTCGGTAATTTCGGATCGACTGCGCTGGGGTTAAGTCGAGCTGAAATGGATCTGAAACTACTGGAGCGGGCTAAGATCAGCGGGGTGACGGTGCTCGATGAGACAAGTGTGAGCGGTCTGATCTTGGAACGCGAACGAGTTGTTGGACTAAAGATAAAGGACAAACACCAAACTCAAACGGAAGTGTTCTCAAAGCTTAACGTGGATGCGACCGGAAGGTCACGATCCCTCGTCCGTCACTTAACGAAGAAAACCGCGCGTAAAGAAGCCGCGGAACTCGTCGCATTTAAAACTCATCTTAGGGATGCAAAAATTACGACCGGTGCATGCGAGATCTATGTGTATAGCGGAGGGTACGGCGGTTGCAATCGGGTCGAAGACGCTCTTTACAATCTTTGCTTTATCGCTTCGGCAAAAGATACGAAAAAACTCGGGAGCGACCCTGAACGCGTAATGCGTGAAATTGTTTTTACAAACAAGCAGGCCGCCGAATCGATGAGTAGCGCAATCGTTGCGAAACCCTGGCTCGCCGTACCGATCGAACGATTCGGGCGGGGTGAGCTAGTTCCCGCCGAAGGCCTTATAACCGTCGGCGACGCCGCTGCGTTTATTGATCCATTCACTGGAAGCGGTATGTTACTTGCACTTGAAAGCGGGAAAATACTAGCCTCTGCTATCACAAAACGCTTCAAGAAAGATACTTGTTTTGCTGATGTGGCGAAGGGCTACACGCGAGATTATTCAGCCAGCTTCGACCGAAGACTCAGGGTCTGCTCTATGCTTCGATACGCCGCGTTTTCGCCAATCCTGGCTGAAACCACTATCAACTTTCTAAAACTCAACGAAAATATTCGCCGACGGGTCGCCCGAGCCACCAGGTTTAGTGCACAGTCTGATGTTTGAGAAGCCCGCCTTGGACGTCTGAGAGAGTGTGAGTTGTAATAAATGCCTGCGGATCAATGTCAATCACAACGCGTTTAACACTGCCGATCTCGAGCCTGGTGATCACACAATAAAGTATCTCGCGTTCGTCTTCAATAACCCCGGAAGTGCCCTTTCCGCCATGCCCTTGATAAACCGTTACGCCTCGTTTGAGCTGGCCCATTATCGCTTCTTTAATATCGTGACTTTTCGGCGAAACGATCGTTATTGCAGTATATTCCTCAACACCATGTATCAAAAAGTCGATCGTTTTAGATGCCGCGACATAGGTCAAGATCGAATACATCGCCGATTCGATGCTTAGGAAAAATGCCGCCGCGATAAAGATAAAAACATTTAGGATCAGGATTATATCGCCGACGCGGAGCAAATGGCTCTTTCGGCTAACAAGCAAAGCCGCGATCTCTGTTCCGTCCAGAACTGCACCCCCGCGGATCGCAAGTCCGATCCCAGCTCCAATGAAAAGTCCGCCAAAAACGGCCGTCAGGAGCTTATCAGGGGTTACATCCGGGAATTCAACAAAAAATAGTAAAAGCGATAATCCGGCGATCGCGAGAGTGCTCTTGATCGCAAACTTTGCTCCGATCTGGCGGAAACCGATGGCGACAAAAGGGAGATTGATCACAAGGATAAGCAAGGCTAGCGGCCATCCCATAACCTCCGAGATCAACATGGAAATACCGGTGACGCCGCCGTCAATGAAACGGCTCGATAGCAAAAACCCTTTCAGCCCAAATGCCGCACAGAATACACCGATACAAATCAGAATTAAATTCTTTACTTCAACTGCGAAAGTCCTCATGTGATAAAACATTTTATCACACCGCGTCGAGTTGAGCGTAATTTCTTCACGTGATGTATTACGCGTCGTCGAGAGCCGCAACACCCGGCAATACGTCGCCGGCTAGAAACTCCAGCGTTGCCCCGCCACCTGTAGAGATATGACTTATCTTATCGTCGAGGCCGGCTTGGCTTACAGCAGATACAGAATCCCCACCGCCGACGATGGAAGTCGCGCCCTTTTCAGTTGCCTCTGCAACGGCCTTGGCGATAGCGACGGTTCCTGCGTCGAACGGCTTTTCCTCGAACATTCCCATCGGTCCATTCCAGACGATGGTTTGTGCGCCCTCGAGGGCGTGTTCAAAGATCGCAACTGTCTCGATCCCAATATCTAAGCCGACCAAGCCGGTATTTGTGAACGCGACTGGGATCGTTTTCGCCGAATGCAGCGGATCGTAGCTGTCAACGACCTGATGATCCGTCGGCAGGATGAGTTCGACGCCGGCCTCTTTCGCAATTTGTTCGATCTCAAGAGCCTTCGACATCATATCGTCCTCGACCAGCGATTTTCCAATGGTGAATCCTTGTGCTTTGAAGAAGGTGTACGCCATCGCTCCGCCTATCAACAATTTGTCGACCTTGCGTTCGATCAGCGATTCGATCACCGGAATCTTGTCCGAAACCTTTGCCCCACCAAGGATCGCAACGAATGGACGTTCTGGGTTGTTCAATGCCTTACCTAGAAAATTTAATTCTTTTTCCATCAAAAGCCCGGCAACACAGTCATCGACGAAGTGCGTGATCCCTTCAGTCGATGCGTGGGCACGGTGAGCGGTTCCGAAAGCGTCGTTGACGTAAACATCGCAAAGCGAAGCGAGTTGTTTCGAGAAGCCCTCGTCATTCTTCTCCTCTTCGGAACGAAGACGGAGATTTTCGAGCAGGAGAACTTCTCCCGGCTTCATCTGTGCAATCTTCGCTTCGACCGCTTCGCCAACACAATCGTCAGCAAACTGAATGTTCAGATCGTGAAGCTTTGTCAGGTATTCAAATACCGGCTGTAAGCTATACTTCGCTACATCATAAGGCAACCCCTTTTCCTCGGCCTTCTTTTTATCTTTGAGCGGACGGCCAAGATGTGAGGCTAAGATGACCTTAGCTCCTTGCTCGACCGCATAATGGATCGTCGGTAACGCACCAAGAATGCGAGTGTCGTCCGCGATCACACCGTTTTTGATCGGCACATTAAAATCAACGCGTATGAAAACACGTTTTCCAGCGATATCGATGTCTTTAATGGTTTTTTTGTTCACTTATTTATCTTAAGAAGAGTCCGTCGGTCTCGTGTCAATGATTAGTTTGAAATAGGTTCGGCTGGCGTCAGTGTGAGTTTCCTGCACATA
>JBBRUA010000166.1:0-6950 GCA_038248245.1 Pyrinomonadales bacterium
AGATAGATGCGACCGAAGAGACCAACGTCTCAATGCCGAAGATCGAGCTCTCGGATTTTATACCTAATGAACCGCCTGAGGTCACGCACGCAAAGCAGATTGCGAAGCGTTACCGTCTGCCGTTCATCGACTTGCTGCCAACCGAGGGCAAATCTCCGGTCGATCATGATGAACTAGCTCATTTGCCGGTTGATCTGATGCTTCGTAATCAGTTTGTTCCGCTCAAGCGAGAAGGCAATAATCTTCACGCGGCGATGGCCGACCCGACGAATCTGGAACGCCTCGACGAACTCGAGAACGTCCTTAATATGCGGATCGTGCCCTACGTAGCTACCGCTGGTGCGATCGATGTTGTTTTGCGCAAAGGCGATTCGACTCAGCGTGTTTTACAGGAAGCGGCATCTGGATTCAAGATCTCGCTCGTCAAAGAAACTGATCAGGGCGAAGAAGTCCTCGATCTCGACCGTCTCGCCTCGGACACTGACATGTCGCCGATCATAAAGTTGGTCGATACGATTCTTTATAATGCAATGGAATCGCGGGCGTCCGATATTCACATCGAGACGCGCGAACGCGATGTGCAGGTAAAGTTCCGCATTGACGGAGCTTTGTACGCCAAGGTAGATCCGATCGATATCGCATTTCATCAGCAGCTCATCTCGCGTATCAAGGTCATGTCCGAGCTCGACATTGCCGAACGCCGCATACCTCAGGATGGACGTTTTCGGGTTCGTTACAAAGGTCGAACGGTCGATTTTCGTGTTTCGATCATGCCGACGGTTTTCGGCGAAGACGCGGTTATCCGTATTCTCGATAAAGAACAGATCAACGAGAGCTTTAAGAATCTTGACCTCGATGTAGTCGGTTTTGATCCGGAAGACGTTTCGAGATTCAGGCTTTATATCAAAGAACCTTACGGCATGGTTTTGGTTACCGGGCCGACCGGTTCTGGTAAAACGACAACGCTTTATGCCGCACTGAATGAGATCAAGAACGACGAAGACAAGATCATCACCATCGAAGATCCGGTCGAGTATCAGCTTCACGGTATCGTTCAAATTCCGGTCAACGAAAAGAAAGGTCTGACGTTCGCTCGCGGACTGCGATCGATCCTGCGTCACGATCCCGACAAGATCATGGTCGGTGAGATCCGTGACGAAGAAACGGCTCAGATCGCGATCCAATCTGCTCTCACGGGCCACCTTGTTTTCACTACGGTTCACGCGAATAACGTCATCGACGTTATCGGCCGATTCATCAACATGGGCGTCGAACCGTATAACTTTGTTTCCGCCCTGAACTGCGTTTTGGCTCAGCGACTCGTCAGAATGCTCTGTCCGATATGCAAGCGAGAATATGTACCAACCGATGAAGAACTAACCGAGTCAGGAATGGCACGAGCGGCACTTCCAGCCGACCAGCTTTTTTACCGAAGCGTCGGCTGCGACGCCTGTAATCACACCGGCTATCGCGGCCGAACCGCCATCCACGAGCTCCTCGACATGTCCGACCCGATCCGCGAAATGATTATCGAACGCCGCCCGGGCTCCGAGATCCGCCGCCAAGCGGAAAAAGAAGGCCTGTCGTCGCTGCGAGAATCTGCCGTCAAAAAGGTGTTCTTAGGAATGACAACGCTACACGAGATCAATCGCGTAACGTTTGTTGAGGAATTAAAAGCGTAGGCAGGTTGAGTATTCTCCGGATGGTCGCCGATGGATAACGCTTGAGTTGACGCGGGCAAAAACCGATTACGCGCAACTCCGATTTAACCAAAGTAGATTTTAAAGAGAGGCTGTTTTTGCCTCGCGTCCAATGATTTGTTCGCTGTGTCGTCATTTTCAAACATTTTCTTCCAAAACTTCGGATAAAGAAAAGCGTCTGCTCGAAAGAACTTGCCAAGTTTTTTGATTTCGTCCTTCGCATCGTCGGCTTTTCGATTCCGAAAGCACGCTCTCCAGAAAGTTAGTTGACCAGATTTGCGTTGCGCGTAAATTATGAACCGATCACCTACGGTTACGTCAAAGCCGCCGCACGGACCAATGGCGGAATCTGTCAGCGTGATAATTTGAGATTGTCGCTCGCCCTTCCACTGCTTTTCAATTTTGAAGGTTACTTGATATGGAAATAGGATTAAATCTTCGTTTGTTTCGGCTTCGGCGGCACGTTCCTTGAATTCGAGAACTTCGCCAACGAAAACAGCGTCGGCATCCTTAAACTCGCGGCGTTGACTTGGCACGTCGCAAGAGCAAGCATAAGCCAGCAACGAACCAAAGGAAAGAAGAATGGAAAAAGTTAAGGTTTGAAAAAGTGCTTTCATAATTCAACCATTATTAAAACCGAGAAACAGCGAACTACTTATTAACACCGGCACCGTTGATAATACGTCATATTTGGCGCTTTTGCGACGGTTTAGTCCATTGCCAACGGCGCGTTGCCGACGCCAGCGATCATGGCGTTGGCGGTGTTGGTGTTTGGTTGGCGCGGCGGACGTGTCTTGCGGTTCGCCACTGGGCAAGTTTTACGGGGTTGATGCCGTTATAGACGTTGTACATTATCGCGTCGAGGATGGTTTCGGCTTTCATGCCTTCCTCGATCATTTGAGCGATGCCGGCGGTGGCGCCGACGGTGTCTTGTTTGCCTTCGGCTTGAGCGGCGTTGGCGATCTCGAAGGCGTCGAGGTCAACGGTCAGTGCGGTGGCGTCGTTCTTGCTCTTGCCGAGGGCGGTAAATGCGGCCTCATTGGCGATAGCTTCCTCGACAAACTCCCGGCCCGTCGCGATCAGCTCATTCTCGCTGTCGCCGTCGGGAACCTTAAATTTCTCATTAAATCCGGGACTATTGAGGGCTATCGCCCGTGCGTTCTTGGCATACGAGACCATTTTTCTGCGAATCGCCAGTTTTAGAACCGTCTTTTGCACCGTCGCCGCGGTGCTTTCGCCCGAAGTTTGGTCGGCGAAAAAGGCGAGGAGCGCCGTCACCGCCGCCTGAACGGTCGCAAAATGCGTCGCCGCATCCGGAATGGCCGAATAGTCACCCGCATTTTCCGTGTTAAACACGAGTGTTTCCTGGAACATATTAAAAATATTCTGTTGTCGATCACTAGGCATAAATTAATTTTCTCCTTAGTTGTAGAAGTAAGTTGTTTCGAAACGGTTTCACCATCCTAAACTCGTTTCGCCCCATTTGCAAGCGTTTTTTTCGCCGTACCTTTTCGGTAAGCGTCCAAAATCATTCGGTAATTGAATTGCGCGGTTCGGTGAGTGATCTGCACAACACGGTAAACGATCTAAACGACTCGGTAGATGATCTATACGGTTCGGGAAACGCTCTGAACGGCTCGGTAGATAATCTGCACCATTCGGTAAACCATCTGCGCAGTTCGGTAGGTCGTCTGCGCGATTCGGTAAGTCATCTGCGCAGTTCGGTAGGTCGTCTGCGCAGTTCGGTAAGTCGTCTGCACACGGTGGGAAGGAATCTGCACGGTTTATGCAGCGATGATGCCGGCGTAGACTGCGGGGTCGACATTCCCGCCGCTGACGACGAGACATATCTTTTTGCCCGCGAATCGCTCTTTGTTGACCAAGATCGCTCCTAGACTCAACGCTCCGGTCGGTTCGCATTTCAGATTTGCGAGACCGAAAAAAAGCTGCAATGCTTCAATGATCTTTTCATCCGGAACTTCGATGATTCCGGCGATGCCATCTTGAATGATCGACCAATTGAGGCCACCGAGCGAGATCGTGCGGGCACCGTCGGCGATGGTCGCGGGCTCGGTTTCGTTGGCGATGATGTGTCCGGCCGCGAGCGAACGCGACGCGTCGTTGCCCAACTGCGGTTCGGCACCATAAACTTGTGTCTGTTTGCCATTGCGACACATTCCCGTGATCAATCCCGAAACGAGCCCTCCGCCGCCGACCGCCGTAATAATAACGTCAAAGTCATGCGGCGCAAGTTCGTCTCCAAGTGTTGAATTGCCCTCAATGACAAACTTATCGTCATAAGCACTCGCGAAATAAGCGTCCGGCATCTCGGCGGCGAGCTGGGCAACGCGTTCGTTGCGGCCGACTTTTGTCGTGTCGACGAGGTCAACGGTCGCCCCGTAACCGCGAACGGCGTCGATCTTCACGTGCGCCGAAGTCGTTGGCATCACGACCGTACATTTCTTCCCGACCAGCTTGCACGCATACGCCAACGCCTGCCCAAAATTCCCCGACGAAGCGGTTAGTATCGCGTCCTGTTCCACATTCAATGCCAGATTGTAAGCCGCCCGAAACTTAAAACTGCCCGTGTGCTGAAACGTTTCGCTAGCGATCGTCACGTCGAGGCCGAGATGATCGATCAGTTTTGCCGATCGGATAATGGTAGTCGGACGAATAGCGTCTTGTAGTGATAACATATGGTAAACGCAGTTTATTATCCTGGGCCGGACAGGGCAAGTTTCATGAGTCGAGAGGTCGTTGCGTCAAAGATGCCAGATAAAGAAATACAGGAAATGATGGATATGCTTTACGCTCAGGCACGGATGCGTTTTGGCTCAGCGATCAAAGGGAAATGGTTCTACGACGGCAATGATTGTCCCGGATGCGGCAAAAAGGTCGGTGGAATGAAGTACAAGGGCAAAGACACGCTGTCGTTGAACTCCTTCATCTTTCGCGAGCACGGAGTGTTGATCATTTATTTGCTTTGCGGAAAATGTGGGAACAAGGTCATTAGGGCAACCAGCGATACGCCCTTACACAGTGAGATCGAAAAGAATCTCAAGAGCGGTTTTATCAAACAACTAGGACATTGAAGACAATGACAAAAGCACACTTCGGAATGATCGGGCTTGGGACGATGGGCCGCAATTTTCTGCTGAATATCGCCGAGCACGGGATCAGCGGCGTTGGATACGACCTTGATGCGGGCAAACGCGACCTGTTGCTCAAAGAAGGTTCCGGTATGCCGGTCGAAGTTGGGAGCGATTTGACAGATTTCGTCTCTAAGCTCGAATCGCCCCGAAACATAATGCTTCTCGTTCCTGCTGGGCCGATCGTTGATTCCGTTATCGCTGACCTCTTGCCGCACCTTGAGACGGACGATCTGATCATCGACGGCGGGAATTCGCACTACACCGACACCGACCGCCGCGAGGCCGACTTGGCGGCGAAAGGCGTCGGATTCATGGGCATCGGCGTCAGCGGCGGCGAGGAAGGTGCCCGTCACGGAGCGAGCATTATGCCGGGCGGGAACCGCGCTTTCTACGACCGTATCGAAAGCACGCTGCAGGCCGTTTCCGCCAAGGTAAATGGCGAACCGTGCGTCGCATACATGGGAGCGGGTTCCGCCGGACATTTCGTGAAAATGGTTCACAATGGTATCGAATACGGCTTGATGCAAATCCTCGCCGAGACGTTCGATTTCATGCTGCGCGTCCTAAAGATGGACTACCGGCAAATGAGCGAGACATTTGCGAAATGGAATGACTCCGAGCTGAATTCCTTCCTGGTCGAGATCACTGCCGAGGTTCTACGCAAAGAAGACGCTGAAACCGGTAAGCCTTTGGTTGAAATGATCCTCGACAAAGCCGCTCAAAAAGGTACCGGCAAATGGACTTCGCAGGCGGCGATGGATCTCGGTGTTCCGATTCCGACGATCGATTCGGCCGTCTCGATGCGTCAGATCTCGGCTCAAAAAGAGACACGCGTTCTCATCGCGGCGAAATACGGTAGCCAACTTGCCTGCGAACCCGAACAGGAAGTCACGCATGGCGAAACCGTCACCAGCGAAGAAATTCACGGTCATAAAGCCGAACGTGCCGAGGCGGATGTACAAACCGAAGCGAGCGATCAGCAGCATGCAAATATCGGCGAGATGGCGAAAGCGGCATCGAATCAACGAACCGTTGCAACCGGCGTTCATTCACTAAGCAGCGAGGTTAGCGCAGAATTCCACGGCGACCTCGACGCGTCGCTCGAACAGCTCAAAAACACTCTGCTCGCGTCCTTCATCGTCACCTACGCCCAAGGTATGTCGATGCTTCAGGTCGCCTCGACGGAACGCAAATACGGCCTCGATCTGTCGGCGATCGCGAAGATCTGGCGCGGCGGATGCATCATTCGCTCTACACTTCTCGAGGAGATGCGTGCCGCGTATTCCGACGCTCCCGAACTGCCGAACCTGATCCTCGACGACCGGTTCGCTGGCATTCTTGCCAAAACCACGATCGACTGGCACACCGTCATCGGCAAATTCTCAAAGAGCCGCGTTCCCGCTCTTTGCCTGTCCTCCGGCCTTGCCTACTTCGAAGCCTTCCGCTCCGAACGCCTCCCGGCCAACCTCATCCAGGCCCAACGGGATTTCTTCGGAGCCCATACTTACCAGCGTATCGATAAAGAAGGAACGTTTCACACGCCGGACTGGGAAGAATAGTTTCGTATGGCACAAGCCCGCTCGGAGTAAGGGCTTTCCGAGGTCGGTGATTGAGCGGATTGATCCGAGTAACTTCGTTCTCGAATAGAAGGTTGACACAGATCGAGCTATGTATCGTCGGTAACGATCTCCCATGCGTGTTCGGCTTTTAGGAGCTTGGACATGAGCGAGGCGTGAACGCTGTGGCCGGATTTCTCGGCCGTTATTTTACCCTGAATCGGCATCCCGAGGAGCGCGAAGTCGCCTATGATGTCGAGGATCTTGTGACGGACGAACTCATCGTCGAACCGGAGCGGCGTTTCGTTAAGCATTCCGTCGGCGGTGAGCACGATGGCATTGTCGAGGCTGCCGCCGAGCGCTAGATTCGCCTTTCGAAGCATCTCGATCTCGTGAGTGAACCCGAATGTCCGCGCCGACGCGATCTCCCGACCGAATGAACCATTCTTGAACACAAAATGCAGCGTCTGGCGTTCGATAAACGGATGTGGAAAGTCGATAATGCAGTCGATCTCGTAGTTTTCCGCCGGCTCGATCGACAT
>JBBRUA010000167.1:0-6940 GCA_038248245.1 Pyrinomonadales bacterium
AGGTAGATACAAATTAAGAGGACGAATAAGATCGGTCGATCTTATTCGTCTTCTTCTATTTTCTCTATCTCTTTTTCGATCCGTCGATTGGGGATCAGCCACATGAGGGCGACCGTGACGTACAGTGCGCCGGCGATAGCCCGGTGTACGAAGGCAAGCGGTATCGCGGTCACGTAGAGCCCGATGGATACCTTACTTTTCCAGTCCTTGGCGACGACCGAAGTTAGGAGCATATTTTCTCCTTCACGTTTAACGATCGTCGCCTGCAGAACCGCGTACGCAACGGCACAGAACAGCAGAACAACTCCGTAGATCGATGTTGGGAGCGGGGCGAATTGGTTCTCACCCATCCAACCGGTGGCGAAAGGAATAAGCGAAAGCCAGAAAAGCAGGTGCAGATTCGCCCAGAGTACTTTGCCGTTGACCCTCTCGGTTGCCTGCAACATATGGTGATGATTATTCCAGTAAATACTGAGATATATGAAGCTAAGTATATATGCTATGAAGACTGGAAAGAGCGGCTTTAGGGACTCCAGATCGGTGCCTTTGGGAATTTTCAGCTCGAGCACCATGATCGTCATTATTATGGCGATCACAGCGTCCGAGAATGCTTCGAGTCGGGTCTTGTTCATAAGATCTGTTAGCCACAAAAGGCACAAAAGACACAAAAAAGTTCATTCAGAACTTTCTGACTTTTGTAATCTTTGTGCATTTTGTTGCAATTCTGTGTCCGGCAGTTCCATTTTGAGCAGCCCGTCGAAGGCAACATTGTACGCCACACCTTTGACGGGCACGGTCATTTCTTCTTCGTTCTTGCCTTCAGAGTTGGCAATGCCGACACTTGCGAAATAGCACGAAGCTCCGTGCGAAATCGCATGACGAACCATGTGTTCGAAAACTTCTTGTCCCTCGATCCGCCCCCGACCTGGATACATGGCGGTGCGGACGACGAAAAATCCGATCTCGCCGTCTTTATGGGCGACGATCTGCGGATGGATCTCGCGGTCGGCGTAAACGTCGGCGGACTCGATTATCCAATCTGACTCTTGCAACTGTTTATAGACGATCTCGATCCCGAAGGCATGGATGTCCGACTCTTTCATCAATTCTTGTTTCGACATTGGTTACATTCTAGTTGGCAATATCGTATTTCTTCAATCTGTGGAGAGAATTTAGCTGCCAATGCTAAATTGTCGGCTAAAACATCCGCTGATCGGCATGCTATATTAGCGGCAATGACATTTGACATTGCCGACATACACGCCGCAGCGACACGCATCGCTCCTTACATCAAACGCACGCCGCTCGAATACAGCAACAGTCTAAGTAAAAGGCTGGGACTTCATGTTTCGGCTAAATTTGAGTTATTTCAGAAAACCGGAGCGTTCAAGGCGCGTGGTGGATTCAATAAGCTTTTGAGTCTGAGCGAAGAAGAAAGAAAGCGCGGTGTCGTTGCCGTCAGCGGCGGCAATCACGCACAGGCGGTCGCGTATGCATCGAATGTTCTCGGTATCGACGCAATGATCCTGATGGCGGAAAATACGCCGGCGGTTTATGTCGAGGCGACGCGTGGTTATGGAGCGACGGTCGATTTGCTACCGTCGATCGCGTCGGCGTTTGAGAAGGTGAAGGATCATGAGGCGAACGGACGCGTATTCGTGCACCCATTTGACGATCCGCTGGTTATGGCCGGGCAGGGAACTGTCGGCCTAGAAATTCTTGAAGACGCCCCGGAGACGACCGATATTATTTTGAGCATCGGTGGCGGCGGCCTGGCGGCTGGAGTGGCCACAGCGGTCAAATCCTTGAAACCTGATATTCGCGTTTGGGGTGTTGAGACGGTTGGTGCTGATGCGATGACAAAAGCATTGGTCGCCGGGCATCCCGTTGAACTCTCTGCGATAACGTCGATCGCTAAAACGCTCGGAGCCCCCGCAGTTTCGGAGGCAACCCTTCTACTAACGCAAAAATATCTGGAATCCGTAACGGTCGTCACCGACAAAGAGGCCGTCGAATCTATGGTCTTTATTGCAGAACGGCTGAAAGTGATAACGGAACCCGCGGCTGCCTGTACACTCGCGGCAGCGGAGAAGCTTCGTGAAAATTTTACGGCTGATAGCCGAATTGTCTTAATCCTATGCGGGGGTAATGCAGGCGTTGCTGATATATGCTCTTATATTTCAAGATTCTGAGCCAAAAAAGGGCGAAGAATAAATCCTCCGCCCGCCGTTTTTATTAAGTTCTCTAGATTTACTGACAAGCTGGATCGCCGCAATCGCATGCTATCTCAGTTATTTCCTGTTCGGTGGCTTCGCGGCAATGGTCGCTGCAATATTTTTCATCGCCCACGACCGCACAGTTACAGATCGCGTGTCCGCATTTATTGATATCTGCCATAATTTTTTCTCCCTTTTACTAACGAGACGGAGCGGCCGGGGCCGCAGGTGCCGTGACATTAATGTCAACGTCGGTCTTCTTAGGACCGGTCTGTTTCAAAACCCCGCTGTAATAAAGCACAGCTCCAATAATCGCTACAACTACTATTAAAGCGATCGCCCAAACGGCATTGCTGCCGGTACTATTTTCTTCTGCCATATGCTTAATTGTTCCTACCTATCGTATTTTATAGCACTAGTCGAATGTAATTAACGTACGCTGGAACACATAACGGCATTTAAGTTACTGAGCGATAATATTTAAGTCGTCGAGGTTGTCATTGACGCTAACGATTTGGGTGCCGAATGAGTGGCGTTTATGCCGGGTGCTGAGTACGTAAGTTGCTCCCGATTCCACCTCCTCGAAGCGATAGTAGCCAAACGGATTAGTGAATGCTGTACGGGAACGGCCGTTCGAATCCGTCAGTGTTACGATCGCTGAGCCAATCCCGTAAAGGCTACGGCCGTCCTGGCCGAGAACCCGTCCGCTAACTGAAACATTGGCCGCGGAGGGAGACAAAGAGATAAGTGATATTCTGAAATCGTCGATCGCGAGGCCGTCGTCGGAATTTCCCGCGGCAACCTTCAAGTCTGCCCATCGTAAATATAAGATGCTGTTCGCCGGAAACGTCAGCGGCACCGCAACCTGAAAAACGACTGTGCGATTTGGAGCGACATTGCCATTTAGCCCGGCAGCGACATTACCCGTCACTGGTGAGGCAAAATCGAGGGCATCGAAGTCTGTAAAAATCCCGCCATTCGCAGTGAAAATGTTGTCGCTGACCGCAGGTGTCAGATCAACCGCATACTGAAAATCTAACCTATCTTGAACATTGCTGCCGCCATTACGCCATTGTTCGCCGGTGAAATTTATGTAGACAACGGTCACCGGAAGTCCCGTTGTGTTAACGAAACAAGTGCCGAGCAAATTGCGGTCGATGCCCGTATTGGTCAATGAGCCGAGAGCGCGATCGGATGGAATCATTGTACTCGCGTAGCTGTAGGTATTCCCGCCGGCTGCGGTGCCGTCACCGACGTTATAGCGGCCCGAGATCGACGATGAGGCCGGTCCTTCTTCGATCTCGCCCCACGGAACGTTGACTATGCCGCCGGCATCATTCAGCGTGTTATCGAAACGTCCCAGAAATCGAGACGCGGGCGGATTATTCGGTAGCAGTGCAGTCAGATCGAATAAATTGTTTGCCTGACTATTTGCCGGGGCGGGACTATTCCCGAGTCCGTCGAAATTCTGCGTGATAGTTGGCGGATTGACGCCGCCGATGTTGGTACAGGACTGCGACTTCGCCGAGAGCGGCAAAATAGCAATGCACAAGATAGCTATAAGTAGATAGAAAGTTGTTTTTGTAGGCATATAACTTTGAGCTGTCCTCAAGTGTCCGTCGGAGGACTCTATTATCCAAATAAAAGACGGGATCTCTCTTTCCTGGCTAAGCTTTTACACTAGCACAAATATAAATGGCCGTCGCTATTAGTCTCTGCCCTGGAGTATAACGCGGGCCTTTTGGCGACCCAACGATGCTATCAAGTATCGAAGTGGAACGTTTTGTGTCCGGCCGTTGCGATAGGTGATCGTGATTCAATAGAACCTGGCGGGTGCATTTGCGAACTTGAGTTTGATGCCCCGAAAATCACCTTTGATGAGGCCGAGACCAATAGTGGCCGCAATAAAAGCAACCCAATTAAGTGAAGTAGAAAAAAACACTTGACAAGGAAATACGCAGGGTCTCGCAAACCCGATGGGCGACGCGAACATTTGCCATGGCACGACGCGGGTTGGTGAACATAAGCAGCAGTCGGCGTCTTCTATGTAGAGCATAGAAAATTTCACTGAGAACGCCTCGAAGTTATTTGAACTTGGGGGCGTTTCTCTTTTTGATCTATCCTTACTACTTTCGCGACACTTTCTGTCCCGCCAAATTATTCATATGACAATCGAGTTTGCAATGCTTAAAAATGACCCAGACGTTGATGCGACCAACGGTCCGAGCGGGGACGCTTGTATTCATCGACGGCGACCAGTACTGCGTCGTCGGTCCGCAATTTGTGAGAATGGAAGAAAGCGATTGCTACGCCTTCGGTGCTACCCGGGACGAAGCTATCGCAAACTATGGATTAAAACTCCGGGTCTGAGTCCGCGTCGTTGATGTCAAAACGGCTATTTGATATCTTTGAGGCATGGATAATTCTAGTGGGATATCAAAATTGTCGGGCCGTCTGGGTTCGTTGCTCGTCGCCGTAGGCGTTGTGTCATTCTTCATCGGTATCTTTGGTGGTCCGCGTGCGTTGGCTTTTGTCGGCCTCGCGATGATGGTGGCCTCACTGGGTGCGTTTTTCGTCGAAGAGCAAGCGCAACGCCGCTAACTCCGAACGGCACACTAAATTTTAACGGGGGGCGAAACTATCCCCCGGCTTCGTCCTTTGTTGCGACGGAAGATCTAGCGAGGTACTTTCGCACAACTGTAAGTAGCCCGCTGTTCGACTAGAATAAAAGGTATTGTTGTACCATATCATTAGGATGTTCATTAATATGAGAAAAGCTATTTTCACGTCGTTTTTTGCAGTTGGGTTGATCTTGCTCGGTGCTGGTAGTATGTCGGCTCAGACGGCGGTGCAAACGTCTTCCGTTGCGGGTGAATGGGATTTCGCGATGAATACGCCTGGCGGCGTTCGGCCTTTCAAGGTCATCTTCAAGGTTGACGGCGAAAAGTTATCTGGAACGGTAAAACGCACAAGCGGCGATGTGGCTTTGCAGGGCACGATCAAGGGCGAAGCTATCAGCTTCACCTACACGGTCGACTACAATGGCAACGCGCTGACGCTCGGGTTTGACGGCAAAGTGACCGGCGACGCCATGGGAGGCACCGTTTCATTCGGAGGCCAGGCCGACGACGCTTGGTCGGCGAAACGGGCACTGAAACCCGCGAATCCGTAAAATATCCAGCCCTTAAATATTATCGCCGTTACTCTAACCGCGCCACCAACGCCGGCAACAACCGCTCCTCGCCATCTACAAGCGCCCTATCTATTCTTCACAAACCAAATTCCCAACACGGTGCGATCACTTTTTACGAAGCCGGCTGAGCTGCGATTCCGACCTGCAAAGCCGTGAGGCGGATGGTTGAACGGCGCTAGTTCGGAAACATCTGACTGTGCGTGTCTGACGCTCACTGCTGACCTCCGATAGCACGAAAAGTGGCATATTTGGCTGCGGGCCGGTGACGAATTTTGTCAATCGTTTGATATGTGAGGAAATGGGAAGTTGTAAAGCCTTGTATTTCATTAGCTTCTGCGTGTGGCACGCAAGTTGACTTGAGTTGTAGCAATTGGGTTCTGCCCAATTTCATATCTTAAAGGACGGCAACTCTCTAATGAACAAACAAAAAGGTTTCTCGCTTATCGAACTTCTTATCGTGGTAGTGATCATCGGCATAATTGCAGCGATCGCAATTCCCAATTTGTTGGCGTCGCGCCGTTCAGCAAATGAAGCTTCTGCTATCTCGTCCCTCCGAGCCTATCACGGAGCGCAGGCGACCTATGCAACGACATACGGCGGCGGGAACTACGCCGGTGTGCCGTTTGTAACGAATTCATTCACAACTTTGGGAGCGGTGAGTATAATTGACGAAACCCTCGCAAGCGGCACAAAGTCCGGCTACGTTTTCGCGGGTCATTCGGTTGCGCAGACATCGACGACTCCTCCTTGCCATTTGGCTCAATCATATCCTGTAACTGCTAGCGGTATTACCCAGACAGGCACACGAATGTTTACCATCGCTACTGAAGGCGTTATAAATGAGGGGCCCGCCACGCTCCCGTCAGGCTGGGGCCCCGGCTTTTGCGACGTAGCGGCAGGCATGACCCCGATCGGAAACTAATTTCTCTAAAAACGGTATTCCACGAACACAAAGGCTTTGATCGATCAAGATCAAAGCTTTTTTTGCGCAAATATTCCGACTTCCTATATCAAGTATTTTAGTTGGAAAAAAAGTCTCGCGTCGCGTCGGCGTCTCTATTAATTGCTTACTTATTAATTGACGAAGACCGAGTTGGAGGGTTAGCTGTCGTAGAAGTTGCGGAAATTGTAATATTGCCCGCCCGACACTCTTTTCTGCAACGCTCGATACCGTAATGAGATTAATGGTCGGGGCTTGTTCGCAGGCAGAGCTTGATTGACTATGTGTGCGGCTTCGCGTAAAGTCTTCCCATCCTTTAGCAATTAAATAGATCAGGCCTTCGCCGAGAAAAGTGCAACTATGACGATCACAAACAATCGATATCTGTTTTTAGTTTGGGCGACCATCGCGGTCGCAGTCTGTTTCGTTCTGCCGGCAAACGGACAGGATGGCTGGATCCCGATCGGGGTCGGGCAGGCGATACCGGTGAATGCGGCCGTCGGCGGGACGGAGCAGGGCGAATCGCTCTACCTTTGCCGTGGCGATTACAAGAATGGCCAGCATCCGGGAAAGGTCGTAAAAGGGAACTGC
>JBBRUA010000168.1:0-6934 GCA_038248245.1 Pyrinomonadales bacterium
ATCCATCATGCAATCCGTATCTGACATTTGCGGCGTTGCTGATGGCCGGCCTTGACGGAATTCAAAACCGGATCGATCCGGGTGAACCTCTCGATAAGGACATTTACGACCTGCCGCCGGAGGAGTTGGCAAACGTGCCTTCGCTGCCGGGGAGTTTGGACGAGGCGCTCGACGCACTCGAGAAAGATCACGAATTCCTGCTCAAGGGCGACGTATTCACCGAATCTTTGATCGAACGCTGGATCAAGTACAAGCGTGAGAATGAGATCACGCCGCTTCGTCTGCGGCCGCATCCGCTCGAATTTTCGATGTATTACGACATCTAGGATCGAAGGGAAAAAGTGAGAAAGGGAAAAAGGCTGTCCGGAACACGAGTTCCGAACAGCCTTTGTTTTGGAATGCGCCCGTTTCGACGGTGACCCAACTGGCGCTCGACTGAGGTTTCTCAATGTGTATCGTAACTGGCAACGGGCAAATCTCCGAGTTGGCCCCAGATCAGTTCTACTACTTGACCACTGCTGCTATGTAAGATATAGAATTTCCGCTCAGGACCTCGCCATACTGCGATATCGGTCAAGCCATCGCCGTCATAATCCGCTTGAGCAATGACGTCGCCTGAGTCGGCGCCACCAAATTCTGACTGCTGAATAGAACCGTTGGAACTTAGCAACCGGTACCATTCATAATTATCCCCATTGCGAAATTCCCATCTGCAAAGGGCAAGGTCGGTTTTGCCGTCACCGTCATAGTCGCCGGGAACGACGAAGTCGGATTCAAAGCCGAACTGATAAGCAATTGAGCCCAGCGAGCTTCTGTAAATATAGAATAAGGCCTGACCAGAATATGGGCGCTGCACGGCCATATCGTAACTTCCATCTCCGTCGTAATCACCCGGAACCGGGGTGTCAGTGCTGATTCCGTACTGGTAAAGCAGCCACGCGTTTGTTGAGCTTTGGTGAATATACCAGTAGAGGTAACCGCTCAGCCGTCGCACCACTGCAAAATCAGTTTTGCCGTCACCGTCGTAGTCTCTCGCTACGGGTTCATCGCCCGGCTGCCCAAACGGAATCGAGATCGCCACGCCGTCCGAGCTTCGCAAACAGTGAAAGGTGCCGGTTGGCTCTCGCCATGAACAGATATCGCCCCTTCCATCACCATCGAAATCACCCGGCGTTATTGTGTCAACTAGAGAATTTCCGAACGGCACAGAAACATGTCCACCGCTACTTACGCTGGCCCACCAACTATTATCGTTCGCTCTAAATATAGCAGGATCCGCGCGGCGGTCTCCGTCAAAATCAAGGGCTCTCGTCAGACTAATTTGGGAGTATGCCGAGGAAATACTCACCAGACATATCATTCCAAGCCGAGCGGAAAATGTTAGCTTTGTTGTCATAAACCCCTATTAGGCTCCATTAGCATACTTTTAAAGCGCGCCATGAGGCGAATTATCGAGCTTGTCACGGCGTCGAACTTACAATCGGCGTCGAACTCAGAATTGGAGTCGGACTTACGATCGGCGTCGAGATCGGAATTGCGATCGGAGGCGGTATCGGAGCGATTGGTATTGCGGAAATATTTGGCGACGGAATTGGCTGTGGCACGGGAGGCGAACCTCTTACCGGAGGACGTTTAGTTCGCGTATATGGACGTTTGAGTTTGATTGCAAGATTGTCTAATTCGCGGTCGACCTGGCGAGCGTAAAAAAAATCGATGTCCGAAATCTTGTAGAACTCGTTTTCAGCGTTTTGGTACTGGCCCACGTTCAAATAAAGTTTTCCGAGTTCATAAGCGTTAAATTTAGCATAGGATGTGTTCCCAAATTGGGCTGCGAAATACTGCCGCTGTAACAATTTGTCGCTTGCCTTACCTTCTTCCAGAACGGGCCTCAGCACATTTCTGAGGTATTCGTAAGCCAACAGGTCGGGGCCAGATGGAGATGTAATGTCGATAGGGATCGAATTCGATACAATTCGATGCCGTTCTCGTTGTCCGGACGAGAAATCGTCGTACAAAAACTCAACTGTCATCAAGTACCGTCCGGGATGAGGAAATATTTTTGTAAAAACGTGGCCGTCTATGAGACTTTCTGAGTCTTTACTGGCGTTGGGCTGGGAAATGTCCGGCCCAGGAAATCCGCTATTATTACCTCTATCGCCGATCCATCGATATTCGATACCGTTACTAAGACGGGTCACGATGTTTAAATCCCGACTACCAACTTTAGCTGAGCCACTCCAAGTGAGCGGTGACGCACTTCGGTTCGACAATCTAGTCTTGAGCACAATTGGTTCTAACGGAAGGTGATTTCGCTTTGGAGAAGTCACGTCGAGGGTTAACTCTGTCTGGTTTTGAGCAAGGGCCACATTAGGGGGCAGCTGGTTAAAAAATAGAAAAGTTGAAGCACTTGCTAAGACCGTTGTGGCAATCAAGCCAAAAGCTTTTGTATTTCGAAAAAATATGCTCATAGTCATTCTCCCTCGCCTGGACTTCGAATTCGCCAGCGTATCAGATTAATGTGGTTAGGGGTGAAAAGTAGGTTTCCGTTGTAACTCATTAAACCTCCAGTCTCATCCAAGCCGTTGTGACCAAGACCGAATTGATGACCTACCTCGTGCGGTGCGGTGCGTGTTCGTGCGAACGTAACGTCATAGGAGAACGGACCCGGAACGTAGACTGGACTGAGGGCCCAATCACGCATAGGCTCTACAAAGACTACGGCTCCAATACCTCCTGGAGGTACACCTAAAAGGGGTTCAAAACTATCCGTATTGTCTCGAACTGTTTCGTTGCGATTGGGAGCGTACCCCCCAAGGAACCCTCTTGAATCAACGTCATAGTCGTCTGCCCCCTGATACGAAACTAACAAGTAACCCAGCCAAAAATCGTCTCGTTCCAGTGTTTGTGATCCCCGATTCGCGTTAATTCGCTCGCGCTCCGCAATGCAATCTGAGCCACTGCACGGGCTATTGAGAACAAAGTTTACGCTCGAACTATTTAGGCCTTGCCCAATTGCCCACCCATATTCGGGCACGATATAGGCCGCAGCGTAAGCGTTATTGTCTGGATTATCGCTTACGAGCATTTTTGACAAAGAATCGTAAAGTTCAGTAATATCCTCACCATCATCACCGTCCTTTTGTGAACCGTCAGTATCGTTGAAATCGTCGTCGTCGTACAGTTTGAAGGGTTGATTTGGGTGTAGATAGATATTTCCGTTAAGACTCACTACACGAATTTCCGATCGACGAGGTGGATACCCCGGAATATTACCTTCTAACGCCTTATTGTCCAAGACGTGCAGCGTGTGGACGCCTCCAACAACCATTCGTCCACCGTAGCTCAATCGCGTTCCGTCTGGAGCCAAGGTTTCCTTATAATCGTGTTCTCCAAAGAATCCATCCGTAGCGGGCTTCCCGGTCGAAGGGTATATCTCGACCCATGTCGGCGTCGAGCCGACGTACTTGCCTTTGCCCCGCACAAAGCCTGTTGCGAAATTGTTCTCAACGGCCCCCATTGAGTCGATTTCCATGTGGAGCTTTCGCCAAACGGTCAACAACTCGGTGCGTTTCGCTTTATTTGTTGGAAGTATTGCGTTAGAAGCATCTTTAAGGCCCGTTCCAGCGACGGATATTCCGTTGGCGTAAGTTGAATCGGTGCTTGCGGCTACAACGAAATTATCGCCCGGTTGCTTCGTAACACTGAAATAGACGATTGCCTCGCCATTTGAATTGGTCACAGCGGAAGACGAACTCAAAATACCTGCAGCCGTCGGCGGATAGGGCAAACCGATTTGACGGCCATCGCGATTGTCGTTTCCCACAGTGCCGTTCTCATCTATGATCGTATCGGGACTCGGGTCATCAACATCAAAGTTTCGGAAGTGAACAGTAACATTTGGACGGCCCACGACTGCCTTTACGCGGACAACTTTCCTACTCGCAGTATCATCCGGGGAGTGTCTGTCTGGAAAAATTCTTTGCGACGGAAACCCGACGGAAGGATAGTCGATCTGACTGTTGGAAAGGACGCCGCCGATTATTTGATTCGTAACCGGCTCGAACACCACAGACTGGACGTCAGGGGCAAGGTTGAACGACTTTGGCGAGCCGGTCAGAAGTGTTGGAGAATCACCGCCGACAAAATCTATCCGGTAGCAATACATCTGATGCTGTGTTCCATCGCGGTACTGTGCGGGAACCAGCATAGAAAACCGATGATTACCAGGATATTGCACATCAGGGCTTGGAAGGTTCGCAACGACACGCCCTATAAATCTCGAAGGTATAACGCTATCCACATAGCAATCGACCGAATTGCTTGCGGAGGGATTGTCGGGATCAAGCGACCAGCCGTACGCTGCCCCAGGATCAGTCGACACCCCGTCCAAATGTCCTATCGGCCCTCGAGTCGTAGAAGGGGTGAACTGAAAATTCTCTAGAAAAATGTGACCATAAAGATTGTTCGGCACACTGGGCCGGCGTAGGATGACCCGCTTTATTCTCTGATGATATTGGTTTAATGAGTAACTATGCCAAGAATTTCCAAAAAAACTGACGGGGATTGAATTTACAAGCTGTAGATTCTCGTTATAAACCTCAATTGTTCCAGAAGAGTAGCCGTCAACTCCCCACCAAAACGAAACATCGCTAGACGGTTGGGCGAAGTCGATAACGAGACTGCCCACTGAGTAGATGTTGTAATCCCCAAAGGTGCCGCCATAGCCTACGATTAGAGAGTTTGGATAGACAAAGATCGAAATCGAGTAAGCCATGTGTCCGCACCTGATGCCGAGAATGACACTCCGGCGTAACGATTCGGGGAGATGAGTATGCTATTGTCAGCTGAAAAGATAAGGTCGTCAAAATATATTGAGGAAAGAATCAGGTTTTCGGTATCATCATAGGGTGGGTCATCTGCATCAGTCCTGACGTGCTGACCTTGCGCAAATTGTATGCAAAACGTGAGATAAACCGCGAGTATGAAAATCCAAAGTAGTTTCTTTGCCATAAGACTAGGTCAGCGACAAATCATTACACAATCGAAATACAAAGTATTTGTCTCGGGAAAAGTTTGTTCCTTTTAGTTCTACGAGTCAAGTTAAATCTTTACGGCAACTTTTTTGACTTCGCTTTTTCTGCGAAGCTTTGGATATGAAGGTTGAACCGGTCACATTAGAGGGCGATGTTGTGCGGCTTGAGCCAATGGCGGTGGGGCATCTTGAGGAGTTGTGGGAAGCGACGATGATTCCACGCTTTGGCGGCTGATACCGACTGATATGGCGTCGATAGACGACATGCTTACGTATATCGAATCTGCTCTCGCAGATCGGGAACGGGGCGTCGCCCTGCCGTTTGTCACGATCGAGAAAGAATCGGGAAAGGTCATTGGGTCGACCAGATTCGGAAATATCGACACCGCAAATCTGCGGACCGAGATCGGCTGGACGTGGGTCGCTCCGGCGTGGCAGCGGTCGCGGGTAAATACCGAAGCCAAATTACTGATGCTCACCCATGCCTTCGAGACGTGTAATGCATTCGTGTCGAATTCAAAACCGATTCGCTAAACGAGCGTTCGCGTGACGCAATAAAGCAGATCGGGGCGACTGAGGAGGGAATTTTTCGAAATCACATGATCACCTCATCGGGGCGTTTTCGTCATTCGGTTTATTTCAGTATCATTGATTCAGAATGGGAGTCGGTCAAAGCTAAATTGCGATCGATATTAGATCAGTAATGAATAAATTTTTAATAGTATCTGTCCTCGGATCGTTGTTTGCCTTTGGTTGCTCGTCCTCGATTCAAACGAATGAGACCAAAACGAATGCCGTCCCTGCCAATCGGTCTTCAAATTCGACAATTGCGAATACGCAGGTTTCCGAAGTGCCTGCGAATGCCGGACCCACACCCGGAACACTCGATGAAGTTCCGGTTGTCCCGATACGTGAGGGATCGAATGCCAATACGGCGAAACTGAACCGCGATAGAAAGATCGTCGAAACACCTGGTGCTGCAAATGAGCCGACGCGAGTGCCCGCAGGTGAAAATTCTGAGGTTTCATCGACGATGGATAAGCAAGGGAATTTTGTCGAATCGCGATTTTTTAAGGGACATCCGCAACTTGAAAAGGTCGAGCGAACGTATCTAGATCCAAAAAATTCAACGCTTAAGATCTTTTTGAAAGGCGGCAAGGTTGTGACGGTTTCGGGCGATAAAATAAAGGATTTCGTCGGAACTTCATCAGCTATGTACCTCGAAATGGCGGGGATTAAGACTCCTAAGGTTTCGAGCCCGGGAACCGGAGCAAAAACGAAATAGAATACGAATTCGCGATCCGTTTTTAGCCAAAATGGTGTATAATTCGCGTTTGTTATGGATCAACTTACTGTAATTTGCCCGTGTTGTGAAACGAATCTGACGATCGATGCTCAGACCGGGGCGATCATTGCCCACGAGCAGAAAAAGAAGGTCACCGGTTCATTCGAAGACCTCAAGGGGGAATTGAATAAACAGAAAGACCTGCGGGAACAATTGTTTGCACAAGAAATGTCTTCGATGAAAGACCGGGAACGGCTGCTGGAAGAAAAATTTCAGCAAGCCTTAAAACGCGCCGACAAGACCTCGGGTGTTCCGTTTCGCAATCCGCTGGACATGGACTAGGCAATCGTCGACGGTGACCTCGGATGATCCAGCCCACAAGAGTTATTGATACTGAACTAAAACCAAACGAGCGCATTTTAGTAGCACTCGATGTGCCGACGGCGGAGGTGGCGCGTGAGATCGACAGCAGAGTCGAACATCCTGCCATTGATGGCGTCGGCGAACTCCATGGGACCGGCTCCGGGGCGGCCTGGGACCCAAGCGGTCCCGGCCAGCTTTGAAGCAACAGTCTAGGCGGGGCGGTCGCGGCGCGCCTTGATCCAAATCACCGGCAC
>JBBRUA010000169.1:0-6906 GCA_038248245.1 Pyrinomonadales bacterium
AACTGATGGCTTCCCGACCAGACGAGACTACATTTCTAGCACACGTGGAAGCGGGTCCGTTTGAGAACGGGGTTGATCGGGGCCGGTGGCGGCTGGTCTCGATCAACTGGCCGCACTCAGTCCTGGCTATCTCCGCTGCCGAACGAGCCGACGCGCCTTTCGAATATGCATTCAGGTTTGAATTATCAAACTATCCGGCTCAGCTTCCAACAGCACAACCGTGGGATCTGTCGACAAACGGCCCGCTCGAATTCACAAAATGGCCGGGTGGCATTGACCGGGTGCAATACGCATTCAATCCCGGTTTTAAGGAAGGAACCTGTCTCTACCTTCCGTGCGATCGGCTTGCGATCGAGGGACACGACGCGTGGCGCACCCAGCATCCTGAGATGATATGGACCGCCGCGAGCGACATCACTTTGTATTTGAGGATCATCTATGACCTTCTCCATTCGAAAGATTATAAGAGCCTTCGCGGCGCCTAAGCACCAGCTCTCATGTTCAAGCGATGTCTGGAGTGAAGGGATCGCTGAGTTGCGCCGCCGGACTGAGGGCTGGCACGAGAGCGGGGCTTTTCTACTCGGCACGAACGACGGGAAACGAAGACGAATTGAAAAGTTTGTCTACTACGACGACCTCGATCCACACTCGCTCGACACCGGCATCGTCATCTTCGACGGTGCCGGCTACGGGCCCTTGTGGGAAATGTGTCGGAGGGAAAACCTAACGGTCGTTGCCGACATTCACGTACATCCAAACGAAGCCAGGCAGAGTGAATCGGATCGGACGAATCCGATGATCGCAAGGAAAGGTCACATCGCTCTGATAGCTCCCTACTTTCTCAGCCGCGAATGCACTGCGCGCCACCTTGGTATGTATGAATATGAAGGCGACTATCTCTGGGGCTATTCGTCCGGTACGACAGCAGAAGAATTTTTCTACATAGGATATTGGGCATAGAAAATGCTTGACACTGCAAATATTCAAAATGAACTAAACCGTACGGCAAAGATGTTTCTCGACACCGGCGAAGCTGCGACCGTCGACGAAGCGTATGCGATCCTTGGCAGCTACCACCTCAGCGTCCGCGTAGGAACTGACGTGGCCGACTCCCCCACACTTCAGGCGGCACTGCTGACGATAGTTAACACCGGCCGCCGCTGCTTTCTCGGAGGGGTCGAGGTCGCCGGCTGCCCGGATGCAGATCTCTTGGTATATTTCGACGGAGCCCGCACGCTCAAACAAGCGATCGTTAAGCTCGGCGGGCGGTTGATAGAATCGGTCGCATCGATACATCCAGAGATAGTGATCGGCGATATCGAAGCGTCAACGACAAGTGAGTTCTCGATTCGGGCGACATTTGACGGCTGGATCGGTGGCGTTGCTCCCGTCGATGACGGCATCCGCCGTGCGGAATCTCACGAGTTCACGCCGGCCGGCGTGCTTGCGGGATCTTTCGCCGTGTCAGAAGCATTCCAGTTCGTTCGCGGAAAAAATCCAATGGCTGGCACTCGTCCGGTCGGGCTTTCGCTTTGGGAACCGCACTCAAATGAGGATTGGACAACAACCCGGAATATTGGTCCTGAACTTGAGTTTTTGCCGGCCCGATTGTGGTTCATAGGGCTCGGCCATCTTGGTCAAGCTTATTTGTGGACACTCGGTTTTCTTCCCTTTGCCAGCCCGGAAGAAGTTCTGATCGTACTGCAAGATACTGATCGCTTGTCGATTGCTAATGACAGCACTTCCCCGCTGACGAGCACAGATCTTGTCGATCAGCCCAAGACGCGAGCGATGGCCGCGTGGTGCGAGGCCCGCGGCTTCCAGACCCGCATCGTGGAGCGGCTATTCGCGGATGGTTTTCGCGTCGCCGGTGATGAACCGATGGTTGCTCTTTGCGGCGTCGACAACGGCCTTGCACGAGCCTCTCTTGAGGACGTCGGGTTCTCGAGGGTGATCGAGGCAGGACTCGGCCGCGGCACTGACGAATTCTTGGCGTTCCAGATTCACAGTTTCCCTGGAGCGAAACCGGCACGAGAAATCTGGGACGCAAGTGCGGCCGAGCCCCATCAAGATCAGTCTATCGAAGCAGCAGCCTATGCCGACCTTGGCGAACGAGGAGTAGATAAATGTGGTCTGACACTGCTTGCCAACAGAGCGGTTGGCGCCTCTTTTGTCGGGACCTTTGCTTCTACTTTGGTGATCGCAGAAGTGCTTCGGATGCTGGCGGGAGCGGCCGCGTTCGACGTTATAGACGGAACTCTGCGGCAACCACAGACTATAGAAGCCATCGTCAAGACCAAGAAGCTGCCGCATTTCAACCCGGGCATCACGCCGGCGAGACCGGTCTTTTCAGATGCTTCAAACGAGGTCGGGGAAATGACTGAGATTTTAGTTGAAGGATAAATGTAACTGCCGCGGTAAATTGGCTATCTCGGGTGATTGGAGGAAAAACGGTGGGATATTCAGATGAAAAGTTAGAGCGTATTTTTGATAAGACTTCAGGTTGTTGCCACCTATGCTGTGGCAAACTGGCCTTCTGCAACTACGGAATACGTGGAACTCGTGGTGCCTGGAATGTCGAGCATTCGATCCCTCGCGCATTGGGTGGAACAGACCACCTGAATAATCTCTATCCTGCTCACATCGACTGCAATGAACTGAAAGGCACTGACTGCACGAAACGATCGCGTGCTGTTCACGGTCGCACTCGAGCTCCTTATTCGGCAAACAAGCGCCAGCAAAAGCGTGAAGACAATGCCTTTCGAAAAGGTATCCTCACCGGAGCCGCCGGCGGAGCGATGTTTGGGCCGCCCGGAGCGATCGTCGGAGCGCTTATCGGTGCGATAAGCGGATACGACGAAAACCCCGACTGGTGATTTTGTCAGTTCTTCCCCGCCGCATTGATTTTGCTGCTTTTGGATTTACTAGCCAAATTAACCGTCAAGTCGCTTTACTGCCTCTAGCATTAGGTCTGCGTCGGTCTCGGCGTAAATGTTTGTAATACTCATATCGGAGTGAGCGAACAAGTTTTGAACGATTAGAGGATTGGTGTTCCTTCTAATAAGTTCACTCGCGAAATAGGTTCTGAGATCGTGAAAATGATAGTTTTCTTCTCGACTTCCGTCCGGCTTGTTGATCTTTGCTCTTATTAGTGCCGGATGCCATCGCTTGCGAAAATCGACGATTGGAAATGGTAGCTGTTTATCGGCGATTAGGTCCCGTAACACGGATGTAGCGGTTGCATTGATAGGCACGGATCGCGGAGGTCGTCCCTTCGAACCAATTACCCACACCCTTTGATTCTCAAAATCAATCACATCCTCGTTCAAAGCCAATAATTGGCCTCGGCGCAACGGCATGTTCACGGCTAACTGAACAAGCCTGTAAAGGAGCTGATCGGATTCGAGTTCCTTCCAAAGAGCTTTCTTCTGCTCAGTCGTAAGTAGGCGCTTTCTTGGCGGTGGTTCTGGTAAGGCCTTTACATACTGCATCGGATTGCGATCAAGAACGTCCTCTTCGCAAGCGAGACTGAAGATCTTCGACAGAGTCGACATGATCCGATTGATCGAGGACGGCGATATCGTGCATTTCTTTTTTCGTTGGTTTTTCCCGTATTGGAGTTTGTTCCTGCAATCGCGACAATCCTGTGGCGTAATAGTATGCAGAGGTTGATCCTTTAGGTGTTTCAAAAGAAGTTTTATGTAAAGCTTCTTTGCTCCTTTATTGACGTTGTTTTGCTCTACATATTTTCGATAGGTTGTTTCTACAAACTCTCCAAAAGTTACAGTTGTATCTGCTTGTCCGAATGATCTGTCGAACAATTGCTTGACGAGTTGTCGCTCGGCGAGTTCAGCTTCTTCCTTGGTGCGGGCCGTCGGAATAACCTGATGAATGGTTTTATGCCCTTTAACTCGTCTGTATACCCACCAACGAGCTGTCGAATACGCCGGGTGCTTCGCGTTTATCCGCTTACCGTTATACTTCTTAAAAACTGACATACGCTTAGAAATTTGATAACCAGGCATCCACCTCAGTTCTGTTAAATGTGGGTCGGCCCACGCCATGAAACGGGAGACCGTTTTTCCGCATCCATCGATTGATCGTTGCTCCCGATTTCTTCAAATATTTCGCTACTTCGGCTTTCGTCATGATCTGCGGGGGCTGAGAAGAGTGCATAGCTTTTTCGATAGCCCCCGCAACGGAAGTATCGATCAAACGAATCAGCTCAGCTTTTTCTATCGTGATAATTTCAACCATTTCCTTAACCTCCAATCACCAATTGGCAAAGAATGTGCCTCGCTAGAAAATCCATGAGAATAGCCGATATCCCGTCACAAAAGTCGCGAAAACGCGCCATTCGACGCAGTTTTGCACCACACAAAGGATGTTTATAAACCAGCCTGATTAAGAGTGATGATCTTTGAAAGTTTTGAGCGGAAAACGGATGACAAAAAGAACGCTGCAACCAACCTGCAACCAAGTCAAAAAAATAGAGCTTCCAGCAATCGCTGAAAGCCCCATGTTTATTGGTCGGGACGACAAGATTTGAACTTGCGACCTCTCGCACCCCAAGCGAACGCGCTACCAGACTGCGCTACGTCCCGAAATCGAATTTTAAGATTAGTTTTACGCCGTCGAAAAGTCAACCTCGGCCTTCACTACACTCTCGTTCCCGGCGGGGACTTGAGCATTTCGCGAAGTTCTAGTAAATGCGAGGCGAGCACCTTTAAAGCCTCTCGCTGGTCGCCGCTGAATTCGGCTTTTGAAACGTCCTGCTCTGTCTCAATGTGAGTGTCGAAAAGCATCGGGGCACTAACGTTCCGTCTTCGAGGCAGTTCAGTCACAGGAACTTTCACTGGCGGCGGAGCGAGCGAGACCGATTCGACTGCCACAGCGGGCTTCGGTTTATTACCTTCACGCTGCTCCAATTGCAATTTCTTCTTCGCACCGGCGATCGTAAACATCTCGTTGTAAAGAAGTTGTTTGATGCGAAGTGCTATCTCTACATCACGGCGACGATAGCTCCGCTGTCCACTCTTATTCTTCTGCGGCGAAAGCATCGAGAATTCGGATTCCCAATATCTAAGGACATGTGCCTGCACCCCAACGAGTTCGCACACCTCACCTATCTTGAAGAACAACTTTTCCGGGATTGTGACTGTTTCTTGAACCATCGGTGTGTTAAAGTTCCCTGTAGAGAAACAGACGTTATTGTATGTGTTTATTACAGTTGTGTCAACACAGATCGAATGAGAACAGAGTTTGAGTTCATCCAGAACCTTAAGAATAAATATTCACTATCGCGAATCGGCGACGACTGCGCCGTAATGCCTAAAGATGCCGAAACCGACTTGCTCGTCACTTCCGACTTGCTGGTCGAGGACATTGATTTTCGCCTCGATTGGACGACACCTGAATTCCTTGGGAATAAGTCACTTGCCGTTTCGCTCTCTGACATCGCCGCGATGGGAGGCGAGCCCAAATGGTCAATGATCTCGCTCGGCGTACCTCAAGACTTGTGGAACAGCGACTTCATGGACAGATTTTATGATGGCTGGTTCGCCTTGGCCAAAACGTACGGCGTCGAATTGATCGGCGGAGACATATCTCGCTCTCATGGAAAACTTGTTATAGATTCCACGGTCGGCGGACAAGTTGCGAAAGGAAATGCCATTTTAAGATCCACTGCAGAGGTTGGTGACGTGATCTTCGTTACTGGCGACCTTGGAGGTGCGGCAGGCGGACTTGAGCTCCTCGAAAGCGGGCATCGAATGCACGATCTTCCAAGTCAGAGAGACATAAATTTAGCTCTCAAACAGCTTCAGCCTCAACCTCAACTCAACACGGCTAAACTATTGCAAAACCTAGGCATAGTTAATTCGATGATCGACGTCAGCGACGGCCTCTCGTCGGACCTCGCACATATTTGTCGCTCGAGCGGAGTCGGTGCCCGAATTGATGAAGAAAGCATCCCCTGCAATACAGATCTGGACAACCATTTCTCGCGGGAAGAGATACTCAAGATGGCGTTCGACGGCGGTGAGGATTTTGAGCTGCTTTTCACCGTTCCGGTAAAAAATATTTCACAGCTAAATTTGCTCGGGATTTCACGCATTGGCGAGATCACTGCAAATGTTGAAATAATTGAACTTACCGCACCGCACGGCATCACGATTCTCGAGCCAAAAGGCTACCGTCATTTCTGACCGATCTCAGCATTTCTAAAAATATTTCACAAAAAATGCTTGACAAGTATTTTTGACCTGTGTTTATACTTCAACTCGTTCGCACAAGTCTAACGAGATTTTTGGAGATAATTTTAATGATTCGTAGTTCAGAACATACATTTGCAAGACCCGCACGACGAGAACGCCTCAGCATATGGCAGACCATCGTCACAGGCGGAGCAATGTGCCTGTGCCCCGATAATTTTAGCTATCAACCAAAACCGAACGGCTTATATCGTTCGTTACAACTTACTTGATTCAGCGGGAGCGGCGTTCCCGCTCCCAAAACATCGAAAGATAAACGCGAATTAATGCGTTTGTGATTTTTAGGAGCGGTTACGCAAGGTTCATTGGGAACCATGAGTAGCCGCTCCTTTTACTTTTGATGTTTGAAAACTGAATAGCCTATTTTGCAGTAGGCAGTACAGGGGCAGTCGGCAGTAATTCGTCGACCGCCACGTGCAACTGCCTACTGCCAATTTTTTACCAAACGCATCGGTCGTCTATCGGCAAGGACAGGCAGTCTGTAAAACAGTCGCTCATTCGAGCTAAGAAGGTTCGAATCCTTCCCGGTGCACCAAAAACGGAGACGTAGCTCAACGGATCAGCGCATCTCGGTACGAACGAGAAGGCTTCAGGTTCAAGTCCTGCCGTTTCCACCATATTTTTTTAACTCTAT
>JBBRUA010000170.1:0-6882 GCA_038248245.1 Pyrinomonadales bacterium
GATCTGATCGCGTCCAGGCTTTTTACCGATCTCGACGATCTCACTGCCGGTGCCGAGAATCGATATTCGCGGTTGTTTCGATACTCTTACCTGTGAATATCCAAAAGCCGCGAGTGATGCGATCATGTTTCTAGTGATTATCTCGCCGGGTGTGAAGACGGTTGTTCCCTTCGTGATCTCGGCTCCCCGACGGATAATAAACTTATCTTTCTCGGCGGCCTCTAATATATCGACGGTTTTGTCGTCAGAACTGCGCGTCAGCTCGATCTTCTGTACCGCGTCGGCGCCTTTGGGAACGGGAGCTCCGGTCATGATGGCTACGGCCTCATCGGATTTTAATTCTTTGTGCCAGCCGCGTCCGGCGGCTGATTCACCGACCAGTTTTAGTGTCGCCGGAGTGTCCTTCGAAATAACGGCAAACCCGTCCATCTGCGAGCGATCGAATGGGGGCAGGTCGGTGTCGGCGACGATCGGTTCTGCCAAGACGCGACCGATGGATGCGGCAAGGTCGATCCGCTCAGCTCCAAGCGAACCGACATTTTGCGATACGATGTTTAATGCTTTGGCGACAGTGATCATTTGACCAAGTAAAATTCTGTTTGCCGCGGTCTAATAAACTTGTAACCGTCTGCGTTCATTACGGCGTCATCCTCGGCCATGATGGTTACTTTTTGGCCATCCCATTCGGCGACTTCGGTTTCAGTGTTTAGTTCGATCGACATATACGAGCCGAGTAAAATCTTGTTCGAACCGCCGCCGATATTGCCGCGAAAATCGATCGACGGCCCGAGTCCGTGGCCGTGGGGCCCGAGCGGATGCGAATAGATCGAGCATTTTATCGATTGCTTTTTGCACTCTGCCATTGCGGCTTGATAAACCTCAGTTCCGGTCATGCCTGGACGTGCGGCGGCAAAAATGAAGTCCTGCAATTTGTTGGTGTTCTTTAGCGCGGCTTTCAATCCGGCGGGAACGTCGCGTTCGCCGTTTTTTAGGATGTAAGCGTGTTTCTGCCAGTCGGTGCTGAGGCCCATGTAATTCAGTCCAAAATCTACGTGGATGACGTCGCCACGTCTGATGACATCAGACTCTTTTCCGGTGCTTAAGAATTGGCCGGTCGTGCCGGTCGCGGTTGCTTTTCGTTGTAATCGAAGGTCGGCCTGAAACCAAGTGTCGACGCCGATATCGTTGAGTTGCTGCATCATCCACCAACGAACATCGCCGACGGTAGTTACGCCCGGTTTGATGACTTCGTTTGAAAAAGCACGTCGCGTGATAACGTCAGTTGCGAGAACGGCGGTGCGATAATGTTCTAATTCCTCGGGGATTCGAGTATCGAGAAACTCGGTTAATAGATCAGCCGCCGGGACAAACTTCTCTTCATTTTCTTTGCCAAGTGAATCAGCCAAGAATTTGTGTGCGTCAAACGTCAGCCCGCTTTGCTGGCCGCGAGTGCCGCCAAAGTTGAGAGCGATCGTTTTTGGCTTACGGGAATCGACGATCTTGCGGATTTCCTCGCCGATCTTGTCGCGTGGCGGCATCAGCAAACGGTAGTGGTTATTGAGCCGCTCTTCGTCATAACGTACGACTGCGATCCGCTCGAGGCGTTCACCTTGATCGATAAAAATAAAGAAATCTCGACGCCCGACGATCGGTATCGGCGGCGTGATATACGGCGTTACCGGATCGTTGTGAAACTCTTCGTTGACCACGATCCACATATCTATGGCGTGGCGTTTCATCATCGGCAACAGCAGTGTGCCCAGGCGCTTCGTTAGCCAAGCTTCGCGAACGTCCATCTGCTGGCGTTGCGACAGTAATTTTGGCATCGGCGGGACTGCTTCGTTCGATTTATTTTGCGCGAGCGATGTCGTAGCAACCGCGGCGAAACAGAGTGCGATGGATATTAGTTTCTTTATCGACATAATTAAGGCGAAAGAATTGTGAGCATTTAGCGGAAATAATTGCCAAATGATAGAATTCTATCTGGATTTACGAATCGAATTTTACCATACAAGCTAAACTAGCAAGGACATTACAAATCGTGATCGAACTAGAATTTACCGAAGAACATATTGCACTGCAGAATACGGTACGCGAATTTTGTGCGGGTGAGGTCGCTCCGTACATCAAGGAATGGGACGAGAAATGTCATTTCGAACGCAGCGTTTTTACCAAGATGGCTGATCTCGGCCTGATGGGCGTCTGCATTCCGGAAAATTACGGCGGTGCGGGTTTTGATTACGTCTCGCTCGGCATCGTTTGCGAAGAGCTTGAGGCGTGCGACACGTTTCTTCGCGTCGCAATGTCGGTTCACGTCGGGCTCAACAGCCTCAGTCTTTTCGCGTGGGGAACCGAGGAACAGAAGCAAAAATATCTTGTACCGCAGGCGAAGGGCGAAAAGCTTGCAACTTTTGGCCTCACCGAGCCGAACGCCGGCAGTGATGTGATCGGAATGAAATCCTACGCCCGACGTGACGGCGACGACTGGATCCTGAATGGTGAGAAGATGTGGATCTCGCTCGGCGACGTGGCGGATAATTTTCTCTTCTTTTGCTGGACGGATTCCGAGAAACAAAAGAATCGCGATCATAGCGGAATGAGTTGTTTTATCGTCGAGCGGACGATGGCGGGATTCTCGAGCGGCACTTTGCACGGCAAACTCGGCATTCGTGCCGGGAACACCGGTTACTTTTCGCTACAGGACGTTCGGGTGCCGCAGGCGAATATGCTCGGCCTCGAGGGCGAAGGTTTCAAGATCGCGATGTTCTCGCTTGAGAATGGCCGTTACACCGTCGCCGCCGGAGCAACCGGAGTCATCAAGGCTGCTCGTGACGCATCGGTCGCCTACGCGAACACCCGCGAAGTGCAGGGGCAGACGATCGCGAATTTCCAACTAGTAAAACAAAAGATCGCCAATATGGAAGCCGACTACCAGATGTCGCATCTGCTGTGGCTCAAAACCGGTTACCTGAAAAACGAAGGCCTGCCCTCAGCCCGTGCCGCTAGTCTGGCAAAATGGCAGTCCACCATTCGTAGCGAAACCGCCGCTTCGATGGCAATCGAGATACACGGTGCGAACGGTTACACCAACGACTACCCGGTCGAGCGCTACCTCCGCAATTGCAAAGCCGCCGTCATCTACGAAGGCACCCGCGACATCCACACCCTAATGCAAGCCGACTGGGCACTCGGTGCCAAAAAAGAAAAAGCCGCCAGATGCGTCCTGCCCGCCTACAAACAAGCAAAAGACGCAGCGGCGTAAAAGCAGTTGATAAACAATAAAACAGGCCGTCCGATAACTAAGTTGTCGGACGGCCTTTTTGGCAAGGTAATTTGTGAGGGAGGGTTGATAAACATTGGTCGCGGCGGGTTTTTGTGGGTTGGGGCGACGTGGCCGACATCGGCCGCAATCAGCAGTAACCTCTCCTCCGCTCTCGACACCGAAAGTGAACGCCTCGTCCAACAGGCACTCGCCAACCTCACTCAAAACAAAACGTCCATCGTCATCGCCCACCGCCTCTCCACCATCCGCCGTGCCGATCTGATCGTCGTGATGGAGAAAGGTCAAATAATCGAAACCGGCACCCACGAAGAACTCCTAGAAAAAAGCGGCAAGTACAAACGCCTCTACGAATTCCAATTCGAAGACGATTTGTCTGAATCATAACCAAAACCGCAGTGCCTGACCCCACCGACATGGCAACCTTGGTCGCTAAAGCGATGGAACTAGACAAAGCCGCGTAATGAATTGCAGTTGTGCAGGCCTGACCCGAATCTTTAGAGAATCGCGGTACCTGACCCCGTCGTCTTACAACAATACCGAACAAGAATCGCAAGTCAGACACTTATTCCTTTCGGCCCATCCGATGGATCGTTTCATCAAAAGGTGCCCAACTTTGTGATAACGCCGATTGTGATATTGACTGTATCCAGTTAAAAGCCTCTGCATGATTCGCCCCACCGTTACCGTCCGCCGTTCGATCAGCAGATGTATGTGATTAGTCATCAGGCAGTACGCATATAGATAGAAACCTAACTGATCTTTTAACTTTTCAATGAGTGCGAGAAATTTGAGATGGTCTTCGGCGCTGTGAAATATGTCCTGCCGATCATTTCCACGCGCTATAACGTGATACAACCCGCCTTCGATCTCAACCCGTGGTCTCCGCGCCATATCGCGGAATTGTATCAAATAACTCTAAAATCCCAGAGAATCGCAGTGCCTGACCCCGTCCTCATCCCACGGCGGTGGTCACCAACATCAACTCGTGCCCCTCTCGCCGGCCGAAAGTAAAATCCCAGAGAATCGCAGCACCCAACCCCGTCCTCTTACCCCGTCCTCTTCCACATGACCCCGCCCTCTCCCACAAATGCCCGCTTGACTCGGGAACTCAAGTTCAAAGTTGAACCGAATCACATTTTCTCTGTCCATCTCACTTGATATCCTTAAAATAGTAATGCGTCCAAATGATACTTTTCGCTTCGAAGGGAAAATCACTTCGGATTAGAATCTTTGGAAAGGATTTGTTCCTCGGAAGTCCGGGCTTAAACCCATAATTCATTCTCTGATTGCCGAGCTTACCTTGGTAAGGAAGCGGGTACTTCGTACCATCCTCGTCCATCAATAGGATGTCGGGATTGAAAAGGGGGCCGTTCTCAATACGGATTCCGTCATCCCCGTAGGCGGCATACAGAGGTTCATCGAAGGTTATTGACAGAAACTGATTGTCGCCAACTACTTTTACCTTCTCCGTGGCAATTTCTTTCCATTCGGAGGTAACGGCAAAGTTTCTTTCGACTATCGCGTCGCGATACGGTGACCCCACACGACACGCAAGAACCCCGAAAAATCCTCCGAAGAATACAATTAAAACGAGTGCCAATTGTGGCGTTATAAGAAATCTCATCTTCAATCTCCCTTATTTAGAGTTCATTTAAGAGAAACACAACCATTTCAGGTTTGAGTTCTTTCACTCCTGAATCGTTCTGACTAGCTGATTAAAGTATCGGGGTCAGGCCTGCGATTCTGCGATTTGTGCTGTGCATTTTTTCCTTGACTTCTTTTTACGACCTTATTATGCTCTACAAATCCAATAATTTACAGGTATTTATCAAGGGGGAACTTGGAAATTTTAGAATCTCACTGGAGGAAAAGTTAAATGGCAGAGACTGGGCATGCGAAGCAGGTGGCTACGTTTGAGGTTTTGATCTCTTATGTGACGGGGTATGGCGGCGTTTATAAGCCGGTGAACGCGGCGTGCGAGTTGGTAGATTTCAATGCGGCAAGTTCGGTCAATCGTAGAGCGTTTCAGCACCGTTGAATGACCGTCGGTTTCAATGCCGTTCACCTCTCGCTTTCTTCTGATATCTTTGCCTACGCCTTACCTCACTTTGACGCAAAAAAAGAGGCTGCCTTTTCAGACAGCCTCGTGACGTTCGTTTCAAAAGAAACTTACATCTTTTTAATGCTTGCGAAGAATTTCTTCACATCAGCTCCGTGCTTTTCCATGCTGGATTTCGCGGCATAGATGTTAGCGAGGACAGGTTTCTTAGGTGCTTTGATGACAGTCAGATCCCAGCTTACGTCTTCGCCTTCGTTCTTGGCGGTTCCGCTCAGCGAGGTGCCTTCCATTCCATCGACCATGATCTTCGAACCCTTATCTACGACTTTTACGTCGTTGAGGTAAGAATCGATCTCTTCCGCTGCGGCAGCAATGATCTTGTCGTAATCGCCGTCCTTAGGAACGGTGAAACGAATGTCGACGCCTTCGTCTTCGGTCTGGACGATCGTGTCTTCGCCGTCTTTGCTGAATTTGAAGCCCTTAGGAACGGTCATCATAATGCCCGCTTCTTCGAGTTTGATGACCTGGCCATCAGTTGCAGGTGCGGTCGCAGTGTTAGCGGCAGCGGTATTTGTATTCGCCGTATTGGCAGCAGCGTTGGTGTTCGTTGCTGTCTTATTAGCGTTTGAGTTGGTTGTGTTGGCCGCAGGTGCTCCGCAAGCCGAGAAAAGTGCTGCGGTCGCCGCAACGCTCAAAGTTAAAATAATTTTGTTTGTCATAATTCTCTCTTTCTTTTTTACTAATTTTTGAGCACTCCGGTAAATGCTCAAATTGCCCTAAGGCAAACTGCAAATGTAGCAGTTCTACATCGTAATGCAAGCTAAAAAGTCCCGGAAAACTGCAAAAATAAATTATTTGGTCGCCGGAGCCGCGGTCGACGGTTTCACGGCGTCGAAAGTCGGGCTCTGATTAGTCATTTTCCACTCGCCGTTTTCTTTTACGAAAACTATTTTGAAGCCGTTAGGGTAGGCTCCGGCGACGAGTTCGCCAACGGCTTTGTCACCCGTGATCACTTCGTTTTTGACCGAACAGGTTCCCGCCGGATCGTCGTCCTCGAGGAATTTTATGAGCGATTTGATGTTGCCGTCCTTCATTTGCTCTTCAAAGCTTTTGAGCGTTTCGGCGGAATAGACCTTGCGGATCGCTGCTTCATCTTTTTTGGCGAAGGCGGCACAAAACGCTTTGTAAACCGGCGACAGCGTCGGTGCGTCGTTGGTCGTCGTTGCCGGTGTCGGCGTCGTAACCGCGACCGGACTGTTGACGTTTGTTTTCGCGAGATTCGCATTAACGTTGTTGACCGCCGTGGCGTTATTCGGAGCGGGCGTGCTGCCCCCGCAGGCACCGATGAACGCAGACAAAATCAGAATCGAAAAAATAGCAATAATATTAAGTTTCATATACTGTTCTCCGTAAAAAACTGAAGTCACGAGTATAATAAATCTACCGGAAATGAACAAAACTGCTCAAACTGAATTCCAGCGGATCTTCCTGATCAACAGTCTGCCCGACCCGTTAACGCCGGCGAGCAGTCATCTTCAGA
>JBBRUA010000171.1:0-6874 GCA_038248245.1 Pyrinomonadales bacterium
AACGTAGCCGCGATGAAAGGGTCATCAACGCTGATCGCCGCCGCAGCCGCCGCCGAAATGAAGGAACGCGGCATCGATGTGATCGACCTTTCGGTCGGCGAACCGGATTTCGACACCCCGGAATTTATTAAACAGTACGCTTGGGAAGGCCTGCAAAAAGGTCTGACAAAATACACAGCGACTGCCGGCATGTTGGACTTCCGGAATGCGATCGTCGAATTTTACGCCGAAAAGTTCGGTGCTGATGTGAAGGTCAATGAGGTCGCGGCATCGTGTGGCGGCAAACAGGCACTTTTCAACGCGGCCTGTACGCTGCTAAACCCCGGTGACGACGTACTCATTCCCAAACCTTATTGGGTGACGTTTCCCGAGATAATAACGTTTTGCAAAGCGAACAGCATATTCATCGAAACCGAAGAAACCGATTTCATCCTCACCGCAGACCAAGTCTCGGCTGCTATCACCGATAAAACGAAGCTTTTGATAATTAATTCTCCGAGTAACCCTTCCGGCCGGGTAATTCCTCCGGATGAAATGCGGCGGATCGTTGAGGTTTGCGTCTCTCGTGGAGTTTACGTCTTGACCGACGAATGCTATCTCTTTTTCGCCTATCCACCAGCCGAGCCATTCTCGCTTGCCTCGCTGCCAGAGAATCTCCGCGAATACGTCTGCATCGCCGGAAGTTTTTCAAAAACCTACGCAATGACCGGTTGGCGAGCGGGTTACACGATCGCCAACGCCGAATGGACACAAGCGATGATCAAACTGCAAAGCCATTCCGCAACTCATCCGACGTCCTTTGTGCAGTACGCCTGTGCGAAAGCTTTGAGCAATCAGACAGAGACGACCGCCGCCGTTGAGGCAATGACGAGCGAATATAAGAAACGGCGTGACTGGCTGATACCTGCACTGAATGACATTTCAGGATTGAAATGTTCGATGCCTGAAGGTGCGTTCTATGCGTTCGTTGACGTTCGAGGACTTTTTGGAGAAAGATTTCGGAGTTCGGCAGATGTGGCCGATGCCTTTCTAAAAGAGGCTCAGATCGTCGTCACCGATGGCAAAGGTTTTGGGGCCGACGGTTTTCTGCGCATTTCATACGCGACATCAATGGAAAACCTCGAAAGAGCTGTCGACAAAATAAAAACAATTTTTGGGAACGATAAAGGTGCCCCCGCGTAGATTCATTTTCCGCCCGTCATCAACAAGCCGATTTCCTCAAATGTCGTCGTTTTCGGATCGACCTCGCCAACGATCTCGCCCTCGCGGATAACAAGCAACCTGTCGGCGAGGGCGGTGACTTCTTCTAGTTCGGCCGAGATGAGCAGAACTGCTGAACCCGCATCACGAAGTTCGATCAATTTGCGATGAATGAATTCGATGGCTCCGATATCGACGCCGCGGGTTGGCTGAGACACGAGCAATAGCTTGGGATTCAACTCGAACTCGCGCCCGATTATCAACTTTTGCTGGTTTCCGCCGGACAACGCCTTCGCTGTGAGCGTCGGATCAGTGGGACGAACGTCGAAATTTTTAATTATCTCCTTTACCCGCTTATTGATCGCCGAATTATCCAGAAACCCGGCGACAGAGATCGGCGGGCGATAGTGAACGCCAAGAATCGAATTTTCGGCGAGGTCTGAATGAAGCAGCAAGCCGCGTTTGTGCCGATCTTCCGGAATATGAGCGATGCCGAGCTCCTTTAGTTTTCTCGCGGATCGGTTCGTTACGATTTCCCCTTCGAACTCGACGCTTCCGCCAGTCGTTTTCGCAAGCCCCGACAATGCTTCGACAAGTTCGGTCTGCCCGTTGCCTTCGATACCCGCAACACCGACTATCTCGCCGGCTCTGACAGAAAACGAAATGTTCTTAACCGCCGTGCCGCTCTTGCCCGACACGCTCAATCCTTTGACCTCGAGGACAACCCCTCGCGGGTTCGCATCCGCTTTCTCGACCCGCAATAGAACATCGCGGCCAACGATCATTCGGGCAAGGGCTTGGGCACTCATTTCAGACGTTTTCACATTGCCCACGGAACGCCCGTCACGCATTACGGTGACTTCGTCGGAGATCGCAAGAACCTCATCAAGTTTATGCGTAATGATGATTATCGTTTTTCCCTGCGCCTTCATTCGCCGTAGAATCCCAAAAAATTCCTCGACCTCCTGCGGCGACAAAACGGCGGTTGGCTCGTCTAATATGAGCAATTCAGCGTCGCGATAGAGAGCTTTTAATAGTTCGACGCGCTGTTGCTGGCCTACGGACATGTCCTCGATATATGAACGCGGATCGACGCCGAGACGCAATTCGTTCGAGAGAGCGAGAATATCTTTATTGGCTTTTTCGAGATCAAGATTTCCGGCTGTTCCGGTCTCGGCTCCGAGAATAATGTTTTCAGCCGCCGTCATCGTATCGACCAGCATAAAATGTTGGTGGACCATGCCGATGCCGTTGGCGATCGCGTCATGCGGATTTTTAATGGAAAGTTTTTCGCCATTTAGAATGATGTCACCGCTGTCGGCCTTGTAAAATCCGTAAACGACCTTCATCACGGTGGATTTACCCGCACCATTCTCACCGACGATCGCGTGGATAGTGGCCTTTTCGACGCTGAGCGAAACGTCGTGGTTCGCAACGCAGTCACCGAACGACTTTGCAATATTCCTGAGTTCGAGCATCTTCATACGTTACACGTTTCCTATCTTTCCAAAATAGAACTGTCCGTCTTCGTCCACTTTTACTTTCACGATCGCCGTGTTCGGAATCGAAAAAGACACCATAAATTTCTGAAACGACTTCATCGACTCACTTGTCATCTCGCGGCCAAACCGCATTGAATGCCAGAACATACCCTTGATAAATTGCTCGTGTGTGAACACGAATGCCAGTTCGAATTCGCGTTCGCGCATCTCCGACGTAAAACGCGAACAGCGTCCAATAAACTCAGCGAACGATTCCGACTGGTCACCGTCGCAGTAGGCAGGGTCGCTTCGGTCCCAGTATTCCTTCACCCACGGTTTACGTCCCTCAAAATTAGTTCCGCGGCATCGGGAGACCGAAAGATACGTGAATTCCTGCACCAGCGACGTCTCGACCTCGACATCCGGATACAATTCGAAGAATGGTTCGGCAGTCTGCCTCGACCGAAGATAAGGGGAGATCACAATAAGATCAGGGCGATCATCGATCGAATTGGCAAGTTCATCGGCCGCCTTCAATCCGATCTCGGAAAGGTGCATTTCACGCGTGGTCGAAGTCGTCTCCCCAATATTCGCCAAACTCTCTGCGTGGCGTATAAGCCAAAAATCCTTCATCACTACTTCGCCATTGCGTCCGTTACCTTGATTTCTCCGGCGACGATCTTCTTTTTCGATTCTTCGACCCTGAGCAAAACGTCTGCCGGGATTATCCCTTCGTTATTCTTGTCCATCGCGTACGCGACGCCGTCTTTATCGAGGCCGAAAGCGTGAAAACCACCAGCGAATTTGCCGTCGAGAACTTCTTTAACAACATCGTAAACCGCATTATCAACACGCTTTACCATAGACGTCAAAACGAATCCCGGTTTCTGTCCATTTTGATTTGAGTCGACACCTATGACAAACTTATTCGCTTCGCCCTGTTTGTTTCGCCCGTATTGCTCAACGGCGTCAAATGCACCCAGACCGGAATTCCCTGCCGCTGTGAAGATCACATCGGCACCTTTCTCGATCTGGGCAAGTGCCAGTTCCTTGCCCTTGCCGGGATTATTCCAGGCCGCGTCGGTGACGCCGACGTAGTTGTCGATCACCCTGATGTTCGGATTGACCGATCGAGCACCTTCTTCGTAGCCTGTCTCGAATTTATGGATCAGCGGAATATCCATACCGCCCACAAAGCCAAGCACGCCGGTTTTAGACTTCGACGCCGCGATCATCCCGACCAAATATGAGCCTTCATGTTCGCGAAAAACCAGCGAAGCGACGTTCTTCATCGGCGTTTTTCCGTCCGCCTCAAAGATCACACCGTCGACGATCGCAAATTTTATGTCAGGGTAATTGGCCGCAACCTTTTGCATGATCGGCCCCTGGGCAAAGCCGATGCCGATGATCAGATCAAAATTCTTTTCGGCAAAGGCACGCATTGCCGGTTCGATCGAGGTAGGATTTCCAGGCTCAACATCATAAAGGCAAATATTCAGATCCTTTTCGGCTCGCTGGACGCCTTCCCACGCCGCAGCGTTGAACGAACGGTCATTCTTGCCGCCGATGTCGAAAACGATCCCGACCTTTGTCTTACAATCCGCGCGTCTCGCATCGTTGCGCGCCGCACATGACGACATCAAAAACGCCGCTGCCGAAAGAACGATAATTATCGCCGCTGATCGAAACTTCATAAATGGCTAAACCCTCGCTCGGATCATCTTTTTTACTCTGGGAATCTCAGTAGATATTTTATACGCACCCTGCAGTTTTTCACTAACGCGATTTGCGTCCGCGGAGGTCCGGCAATATGCGATGCCGAGAACATCGCCCCGTCCAACTTCGGCACCGATCTTGGCTACCGATTCAAAACCGACAGCATGATCGACCTTGTCTTCTGCCTTCACACGGCCGCCGCCGATGGCACAAACAGCTTCGCCAACAGCCAAAGCATCAACTTCGGCAACGTAACCATCAGAGTCTGACAAAATTCTGTGCGTGTGCATGCCTTTGAGGAAGAGTTTATCGGGATTGTCGCAGATCGACGGATCGCCGCCTTGCAGTTCGACATTCTGTCGAAAACGGGCCAAGGCTTCGCCAGAATCCAGAACCTTTTCAATCTGCAATTTTGCTTCGCGATCGGTCTTTGCGATCTTCGTCTGAACGAGCATATTTGCCGTCAGCTCGATCGACAATTCGAGGGTTGGAAGCATTGCTTCGTCGCTCTCGCCGCGGAGGATCTTGACGCACTCGAATATCTCAAGCGAGTTCCCGACGAACTTGCCCAGCGGTTCGCTCATATCCGTTATCAGTGCCTGTGTATTCACGCCGAACGAATGTCCCGTCGCACAAAGAGCCTCGGCGAGGCGTTTGGTCTCGGAATATTTCCTGATGAACGCCCCTGATCCGGTCTTAACGTCAAGCACCAGAGCATCGAGCCCTTCGGCGAGTTTCTTAGACATTATCGAGGCGACGATCAGCGGAATGTACGGCACAGTTGCGGTCGCATCCCGCAGGGCATAGATCTTTTTGTCTGCCGGAGCGATGCTTTTGGTTTGCCCGATGAGCCCAAAACCGCAGGTTTTTATCACCTTCTTGAGTTTTGCGAATGAGAGGTTTACGTCGTAGCCCTGAATGGATTCGAGTTTGTCGAGAGTCCCGCCGGTATGCCCGAGGCCTCGCCCGGAAACCATCGGAATAGCAACCCCGCAAGCGGCGGCGATCGGTGCAATTATTATTGAAGTCTTATCACCGACACCTCCCGTAGAATGCTTATCGGCCTTAGGTGCATCGATATCAGAAAAGTCCATCACCGTTCCGGACTCAAGCATCGCCCTGGTGATCGTGTCCTGCTCTCGCTGGTCGACGCCATTGATAAACATTGCCATCACGAGCGCCGAGATCTGATAGTCAGCCCACGCTCCGTTACAGACGCCATCGATGAATGACGATATCTCACCGTCCGACAAGACTTTACCGTCACGTTTTTTTGCGATTATTTCCTGTGGCCGCATCGTTTGAGTTTCGCATAGATAGAGGGCGTTTTAAATACGGAGATAGCAGGAAGATCTGTCTAAGCCTTTGAGACCAGCACGACGGCATCTGCCCGGATCGCTTTCGATTCGCCGATCGCATCGACGCCTTCGCCGGTTTTTGCTTTGACGCTTACTTGTTCCAGATCGATCCCGGCAGCGGCGGCGATCCCTTCTCGCATATCGTGGATGTATAGGCTCAGCTTCGGCCGTTCGAGGCTAACGGTCGAATCAATATTTTCTATTCGATAACCTTGCTCGCGTATCAATCCGGCTGCGTAAGCCAAGAATTTCGAACTCTCGGCTCCGCGCCATCGCTCATCGCTATTTGGAAAATGAGAACCGATGTCGCCCAGAGCAAGAGCACCTAGAACGGCGTCGGTGATCGCATGGAGCAAAACATCAGCGTCGGAATGCCCGTCCGCACCGATGTCGGACTCGACCGAAATACCTCCGATGATCAAAGGCCGGCCTTCGACCAGGCGGTGTATATCGTTGCCGTAACCAATTCGCAAAGTCATACTACTTTCGCCTCTTGCCGCAAATAGAACTCGGCTAAACTTAGATCGTCAGCATGGGTTATCTTGATATTCCGGCTGCTTCCCTCGACAAAACTAACGATCACACCGAGCTTTTCAACGAGATAGCACTCATCGGTAGCATTATCGTCCGGCTCATGCATCGATACGGCACGTTTCAAGATATCGTACCTAAATGCCTGTGGAGTCAATGCCCGGCGAAGGCTCGATCTGTCGATCGTCTCCGCGATAACGGATCCATCCACTCGTTTTATCGTATCCGTTACGCTACCGACCAAACAAGCCGCACCAGTTTCCAAAGCAAGTTCCACCGTCGCCCCGATCTCCGAACAAGTTACCAAAGGTCGTGCACCATCGTGTACCAAAACCACATCGGAAGCCGTATCAACGGCATCGAATCCTCGCCGAACTGAATCGACCCGCGTCGCTCCGCCAGTCACTATCGACTTAAGTTTTGAAAAAGAAAACTTGCTACTAATATCGTCAAACTCTTCGCGACCGGTGTTAGACAAAACAAGGACGATCTCATCGATCGCACCGCATTTCTCAAAACGCTCAATTGTATGAATTATTACCGGCTTGCCGAGGATGTCGAGGAACTGTTTGGCACGCCCGGAACCGA
>JBBRUA010000172.1:0-6855 GCA_038248245.1 Pyrinomonadales bacterium
ATCACGTCGTGTTTCGATTTGGCCGCCTCGATGCCGCCCTTCATACCTCGCCACGACATGACGGTTGCGTTCGGCGCGAGGCCGCCCTCGAGTATCTCATCCCAGCCGATCATCTTCTTGCCGCGTTTGTTGATGTGCTTTTCGATGCGGCGGACAAAATATGACTGCACCTCGTGTTCGTATTTCAGATTTTCACGTTTCTTTAACCCCTGCACAAAGGCCGATTCCTTCCAGTGATCTTTCAGCACCTCGTCGCCGCCAATGTGCACGTAGGGCGAATCGGGAAAGAGGGCGATGGTCTCGTCGATGACGTCTTCGAGAAACTTAAAAGTCTCGTCCGTCGGGCAAAAGACCTCCTTAAAAATGCCCCACGTTTTCTTGACCTCGTACTTGTAGTCAGCCTTACACCCAAATTGGGGATATGCCGCCAAAGCCGCCGATGCGTGGCCCGGCAACTCGATCTCAGGCACTACCGTGATGTATCTCGCCTTCGCATACGCGACCACATCCCTGATCTGTTCCTGCGTATAAAATCCCTCAACCGGCCGCCCATCGCCCTTGAAAATGGTAGAAAACGACCCCTCGTGACTTTCGGAGCGCTTAGAGCCGATCTCGGTCAGCTTCGGATACTTCTTGATCTCGATACGCCAACCCTGATCCTCAGTCAAATGCCAGTGAAAATAGTTAAATTTGTACTGCGACATCAGATCGATGTATTTCTTAACAAACTCGACGGGCATAAAATGCCGCGCCACATCGAGATGCATCCCGCGGTATGGGAAGCGTGGAGCGTCGAAGATTTTTGCTGACTGAATTCTTACTTTGCCTTCAGCATTCGACGTCATCAGTTGAAGTAGAGACTGGATTGCGTAGTATTGACCTTTAGTTCCGCCGATTATTCGGATACTTGAAGAATTGATCGACAGAGCGTACTCACTCTCATCCTGTATGGCGACATCGCCCTGACTTGCAAGGTCGAACACAATCGAGCCTACCTTCTGTGGCTTGGTCGTCATTTCAAGCCTTAACCCAAATCGCTGAAAAATCTTATCGCGGAGGCTTTCAGCGTTAAACCTGAACCCTGGCTGCGATACGACGATCTTGGTCTTTCGATTCAAGATGAAGGTTCCGTTCATCTTTTCATAATCTGCTGGCCTCGGAACAATATTGATCTCATCATTCTGACCAATCGCAAAAGAAGCAAAAATAAGACAAAACGCGGCAGCAATGAGCGTATATTTCATTTGTTATAAACGGAGCAAGCGTGGATCTCGAACTTGTCCAATCATAACAAATCACGGTGTCGTTTCAATCGAAGGCAAAAGATGCGGTGGAGGAAATTCTGTCCACAGATAAACACAGATAGACACAGATTAGAGAAAACCTAGGTAAATGGTTTTTGAATCTTATCTGTGTCTATCTCTGTATATCTGTGTTCATCCGTGGACAAACGACTTTTCCGTTTCTATGCGGGAACTGACATTTCCATCGGTGATTGTTTTGTCACGACGTCGTCGAACTGCTCTTCTTCGGTCGAGCCGGCGAGGGCGGTTGTGGATGAGATGCCGCCCGAGATCGTTTGGGTGAGTGCGTCGAAGTAGCCGGTGCCGACAAACGCCTGATGTTTAGTTGCACGGTAGCCGTCGATCTCTGACGCAAACTCGCGTTCCTGCAGTTCGGCGTAGGCGGTCATTTGCCGATCTTTGTACGCAGTTGCCAGCTCGAACATCGCAAAATTAAGCGAATGAAAGCCAGCCAAAGTAATAAATTGAAATTTGTAGCCCATCGCCCCAAGCTCTCTCTGAAACGCTGCGATCGTGGTGTCATCGAGTTTTTTCCTCCAGTTGAATGACGGTGAACAGTTGTACGCGAGCATCTTCGTCGGATATTCGGCATGGATCGCCTCGGCGAACGCGCGGGCCTCGTCGATGTTCGGCTCGGACGTTTCGCACCAGATCAGATCGGCGTACGGAGCGTACGCCAGGCCGCGTGAGATCGCCTGGTCGAGTCCGGCCCGGACGTGATAAAAACCCTCGACAGTGCGCTCCCCGGTGCAAAATGGTTTGTCGTTTTCGTCAACATCCGAGGTCAGAAGGTTCGCTCCGTTTGCGTCCGTTCGGGCAACGACGATCGTCGGCACGCCGCATACATCGGACGCGAGGCGAGCGGCGATCAGCTTTTGCACGGCTTCGCCGGTCGGTACGAGAACCTTGCCGCCCATGTGGCCGCATTTTTTGGCGGACGAGAGTTGGTCTTCGAAATGAACGCCGGCCGCACCGGCCTCGATCATCGAACGCATCAGCTCGTAGGCGTTCAGATTCCCGCCAAATCCGGCCTCAGCATCAGCTAGGATCGGAGCGAACCAGTGTGTGCCGTTTTTGCCTTCGGTCGAGTAGATCTGATCAGTTCGCTGCAGCGAGTTGTTGATCTTTTTGACAAGCTCAGGCACGCTGTTCGCTGGATACAGGCTCTGATCGGGATACATATGCCCCGAAACATTGGCGTCCGCCGCGACCTGCCAACCACTGCAATAGATCGCCTGCAATCCAGCCTGTACCTGCTGCACCGCCTGGCCGCCGGTCATCGCTCCAAGGGCATTGACGTATTCGGTGGTTTTCATCAGATCCCACAGCCGGTTTGCACCAAGCTTTGCGATCGTATGCTCGACCTGCACCGTGCCGCGAAGTTTTACTACGTCCGCCGCTGTATAGTTTCGCGTGACGCCGTCCCAACGCTCATTTTCCGCCCAATCCTGTTCCAACCTTTCGATCTGATTTTCTGTCGTCATTTTTCTCCTCCGTTATTTTTGCTGCTTCCGTTATTTCAGACTTGGTATTTCCAACTTGAGATCTTAGATCGGGTCAAATTCCCCGCTCAGGATCATCCCTTCGCTGATCCGCCGTGCCATGGCATATCGGTCAAACTCAATTTCGCGATCGTAAATTGGCAAATTGCCGATGATCTTTGCTAGTTCCCGTCAAAAAGTCGCGTGATCAATTCCGGCGTGTGCTCGACCGGAGCATCGCCATCCCTGATCATCACATTGTCGCGATGGATCATTCGTTGGGCGATCATCAGCCGGTAGATGCGGTCGGTCGCGAGGTCTTCCATATAACCGTCAAGCAAGCTTGCGCCTTTGCCGCCAAGCACGCCGTGCCGATAGCGAATGACGGTGTTGACCGCCGAGCGCGTTCCGTCGAGCGTATGCTTGCCGACTCCCGTTGGAAGCGGCCGCAGATCAGGTCGCGGATCGCGGCCACTAGAACGCACAAAGCCTTGATTCGGAGTGGGAAACTGGGCAACCGCGATCGCGTTCTGATCAGGATGCCCGGTCCAAGCACCATCCATGCCGACGCTTGCCTCGTTGAACTTGTCGGCTTCTAAAGTCGCGAGGGCGCGTTTATTTAGCTCTTCGTCCGAGCGGCTCGGGAACAAGGCGGTCATTCCGCCGATCGCGAGCATTCCGTGCTTATGACAGGTGTCGACGAGCAGATGCCGCAGCTCTTGAAAGAACGGCACGTCCGACGGGATCGTATTGCGGTCCGGCAAAACCCACTCCGGATCATTCAGATTAAAGTGGATCAGACTTGCCATGTAATCCCAGCGTCCGAGATTGAGCCCGACGATGTGGTCGCGTAGGTTGTAGATAAACTCCTCCATCTGATACGCCATCGGATGTGCCTCGACAAGCGCCATGCATTTGATATAGCCCTTTTCCCAACCAAGCTTCGCCTCGATCGCCTGAAACAGATCGCGCCAAAATATTGCCTCGTCCGGCGACTCAGATTTGGGAATGTAGAAGCAAAGATTGTGCTTGAGCCGTTCGCGGTCGATACCGAAGGCGATCCGTGCCGCGTCATACACGGATGCCGATAGCAATTCATCCGCCACAACGCCCGCCTGATTCAGATGCAGGCCTCGAAGACGCACCCAGATCACGGTCGGACTGTCGTTGATCGTCACTTCGCGTTCACGTTTGCGGTCAAAATATGTAAGCTCGCCGTGCAGTGCGGCGATCGAATTTGCGATGCCGCGTTCGAGATTTTCCCAAGCGTTCGCCATCGAATCCTCGAGATCGACCATCACGCCCGGAGCGCCCGAGTTGAGCATCTTGACCACGAGTTCCGCATCGTCCGCCGGCCCGGTCATCTGATTTCGCTGGTCGCGGCACCACGCCGGATTGACCGACTTCCAATCGGAGGTCACCGCGTCCGGCAGTGAACGATAATCGGGCAGTTCGCCAGCCTGAGACGCCGTCAAAACCTCACGCCGCCGCCGAACCAAATCCTGCTGACGCGGTGTGAAACCCTGATGCAATTCCTCCAACAATTTGTAAAATCCATCCGGCAGCAGTGTTGATTCTGCTGGTGCCTGGTTTATTCGTCCGTCAAATTTTCTCTCTTGAGTGAAGTTTGTCATAATTTTTAAGTGTTCAGTATGTTGAACACACGTTCTGTATTTCGAAAGCTTTATGTGAGATTAAGCACTACCTCGCGTTTTGTAAATAGTAAAATTTGTTATGTTCATCATATTGAACATAATTTCATGTTATGGAACAATGGTCATATGTCAGAGACAACTTCCGCCGCCGTCGAGCGTGCATTATCGATCTTGGAGCTGGTCTCGGTTAGCACGAATGGACTCAGCAACTCGGACCTCAGCCGCCGTCTGGAGATCCCGAAAAGCTCAGCAAGCTATATTTTGCGTGTTCTTGAAAAGCGCGATTACCTTCGCCGCGATGACGGCGGCAAATACCGACTCGGGCTAAAGGTGATGGATCTGACCGGTAGTGCGATGCCTCAGCGTGACGTTCGCGAGATCGCGAAACCCGTCATGGCCGAGTTTCTGCGAAAAAGCCATCTGCCCGAGGCTCATATTGCGGTTTTGGACAACGGCCGTGCCGTCTATGTCGAAAAGGTCGAGGGCGAAAAGAGTTTTATAAAAATGGACATTTGGGTCGGCCACCGCTTGCCGGTCCACACGACCGCGATCGGCAAGGTTCTCGTCGCATATCTTTCGGACGACGAGATACTCGCGATCCTCGACCTGCGGGGAATGGAGAAAAAGACCAAACGGTCGATAGTCGATCCGGCGAAATTTTTACGCGAAGCGGCGCGTGTGCGCAAATATGGATTCGCGGTCGACGACGAAGAAAATGCTGCCGGCGTTCGCTGCATCGCGGCACCGATATTTGATGATTCGGGAACGGTCGTGGCAACGCTCGGCACCTCCAGCATCATCATGCACATCGACGAAGCGCACATGCCAAAGATCGTCGAACTGATCCGTAAGGCCGCTGAAAAAGTGTCGATCGGAATGGGTTATTCGGCTACGCGCCAGCCTCAACGGTCTTGAGAAAAGAGATCAATTCGGGTGGTAGTTCCTGAACGAATTCCATTCGTTCGCCTGTTTTGGGATGTGTGAATGAGAGTTTTTCGGCGTGAAGGAAAAAGCGTCGCATCGTGTTTACGGCGTTGCGGACGTTGATGTCGGCGATGGTGTTGTCGCGGCCTTCGTTGTAGATCTCGTCGCCGACGACCGGGTGATTGATGAAGCCCATGTGGACGCGTATCTGATGCGTGCGGCCGGTCTTGATCTCGACGTCGAGCAGCGTAAATTTGTCGTAGCGTTTGCGAACCTTCCACAAAGACAAAGCCGTGCGGCCTGATGGCGAGACCTTCATTCGCAAACGATTGTGCTTATTGCGTCCGATCGCGGCATCGACCTTGCCGGTGTTTTCGTCGGTCTGGCCGTGAACGAGGGCCATGTAGCTCTTATAAACCTCTCGCTCGCGAAACTGCTCCGAAAGTGCCTCGTGCGTTTCTTCATTTTTAGCAACCACGATCAAACCTGAAGTGTCTTTGTCGAGCCGATGCACGATCCCGACCCTCGATTCCAACTGACGCTCGCCGGTCGCCGACTGCTCGATCACAAAGTGATACGCGATCGCATTCGCCAGCGTTCCGCTCTGCACGCCGGTCCCCGGATGGACGACCATTCCCGACGGCTTATTGATGACCGCCAGGTATTCGTCCTCAAAAACGATACAAAGCGGGATATTTTCTGCTGCGAATTTAACTGCCGCGAGCTCGACCAGATCGACATCGACCACATCGCCTTCGTGAAGTTTGTACGACGATTTCACGGCTTTTTCGTTGACAATTATGTCTTCGTTTTCAACCAATTTTTGAAGCCGCGAACGCGACCAACCCTCGATCCGCTCCGCCAAATAGGCATCAAGCCGCATTCCGTCCTCATCGGCATCAACCACAAAGCTGGTCGGTTCTTCGGTTTCTGTATTTTGTATTTCGGTCACAGTATTTCCTGGACTAACTCTCAGTCGCGCCGCTCGCGTTTCATCGGTCGGTCTGCTTTAACAGCGTTGTTATCGATACATTGTCTGTTCCAAATGCGGTCTTTTGCCAATTCGGTAAAAGATCATCGATGAGCAAAAACAATAGTATACCTTGTTCCTGCGACCAGTATTTTCCTCCGCGACGTATTAACTGCTTCGCGTCACTTGAACTCAGGCCGTCAACCATCGCCGCTTTGTACGCCGCCCAGTTTGCAACGCCCTCCATCGTTAGAAAGATATCCTCGACCTTGATGTAAACAACGTTCTGCTTTGTGTAAAATTTCCGGCGTCTTTCCTCTATCCGGCGTGAGATCTGCCGTGCCGCTTTTCTCTTCTTTTTAAGATCCGCGCTTTCGACCGCTTTGGCGGCGATTGATATTTCCGCAAGGAAGCCTTCGCGAAACGCCGTGTCTTTACCAAAAACATTCTGAACGACATCATCGTCAAAGACCTCAATGTCCGTGAGCTCTTTTTCTATCGCATCGAGTTGCTCGAAGAAT
>JBBRUA010000173.1:0-6851 GCA_038248245.1 Pyrinomonadales bacterium
GGATCTTGAGATATCGGTGGATCTTTACGTTGATCTGGTGAAAAAATTATTGGCCGTAAAGGCAGAACCGCCTGCGTGAGCAGGTGGTGCGGGCGTTGAGTTAAATGAACGGCCAGGCCACTTGCTTACGCAAGCGGTTCTGCCTAACAATCCTCTTATGAAAATAGCTTTGATCGGATATGGGGCGATGGGGAAGTTGATTCGTCAGCTTGCTGAGGAAAAAGGGCATGAGATTGCGGTTGTTATAGATGAATCTTTTGCCAGGCATTCGGCGGCGGAATTGGCGGATAAGGTGAAACACGCGGATGCAGCGATTGATTTTACTACCGCCGACGCGGTTCGGCGGAATGTGGAGGCTTGTGTGATGGCGGGGGTGGCGTTGGTTGAGGGGACGACGGGGTGGAATGATCGGCGGAAAGAGATCGAGCAATATGTCACCCAAAATAGCGGAGGGATGGTCTTCGGGCCGAATTTTTCTATTGGTGTGAATCTTTTTTACCGCATCGCGGAGCACGCGGCCGACCTGTTCGCGAAGTTTCCTGAGTACGAAGCGTTTATCGAGGAGCAGCATCATTCGCGTAAACTCGATTCGCCGTCGGGCACGGCGTTGAAACTGCGGGATGTTGTGGATGCTAAACTGTCTGAGGCAAGAACCGACAGGAGTGTCGGTACTCCGATCTCGGCGACGCGGGCCGGCAACATTCCGGGGACGCACCGCATCGGTTTTGACGGCCCCGCCGATCAAATTCTGCTCGAACACACTGCCCGCTCCCGCGAAGGCTTCGCCGCCGGATCCCTCCTCGCCGCCGAATGGATCGTTGGGAAAAAAGGTTTCTACGAATTCACGGACGTCGTGGAAAAAATATTGACTAAGCCGGAATAGATTTAAGAACTTTTGGAATTTCTTCTTCGATAGAAGTAAATTCAGAAACTAGGAGTAAATCGAATGAAATTCAATAAAATCTTTTCCGCAGTGTTTTTAGTTGGCATGCTTATGCTTACGTCGGCGATAGTTGCTAACGCCCAAGAGCCGATGAATAACGATGGCACCACGAAAAAAGATGGCAACATGATGAAAGAAGACACTCGCCCAGTCGTTGCCGTCATCAAAGCCGAATGGTGCCCTTACTGCAAACGCATCGATCCGGTCGTCGGGGGCCTAATGAAAGATTATGCTGAGAAACTAAACTTCGTTGTGTTCGACGTAACTAATGCAAAGACGACCGCAGAATCAAAGGCAATGGCCGAAAAACTTGGTATGACTAAGTTTTTCAATGAATACAAAGGCAAAACCTCGACTGTCGCGGTTCTCAAGGACAAAAAAGTCGTTTATAAAACGTCAAATAACGGTGAAAAAGCGGATTACGTAGAGGCATTTGATAAAGCTCTAGAAAATTAGACTGCTCAAAAGCAAAAAAAATAGCGTCGGACAAATCGAGATCAATCGATTTGCACGGCGCTATTTTTGCTTTATCTTCTATCGCTGCTTATTAATGAAATCCGACGGGCCAATCCACCTTTTTTCCTCCTTTGCGTAGCCACCGCCGAATCGCTCCTCGCCGCCGAGTGGATCGTCGGGAAAACCGGGTTCTACGAATTCACCGACGTTATAGACGAATTGGCGCGAAGGTAGTGTTTATTAGCCGCAAGCAGCATTGACCGTGTCCCCGACCAACGTTTTGAGCCCCGCAACTATCGCCAGATAAAGTTCTAGCGGTTCCAGATAAAGTTCTAGCAGTTCCAGAGAAAGTTCTAGAGGCTCCGGAGAAGTTCTAGCGGTTCAGGAGAAAGTTCTAGCGGTTCCAGAGAAAGTTCTAGCGGTTCCGGAGAAAGTTCTAGAGGTTCCGGAGAAAGTTCTAGAGGTTCCAGAGAAAGTTTTAGAGGTTCCAGAGAAAGTTCTAACGTCGTTTGCAGACGCGCAGACGGTATCTGCGCGGTATTTAGCTAGCCTCGCGAATTATAATTATGTTGTGATGGTCGTGCAGACGGGGCTTTACGTTCCGTTGAAGCCGGTTGAGATCTTGAGAAGATACGCGTCTTTGGCATCTAGGTAATCGGCAGACTTGACCTTCCTGAGGAATGCGTCGGCGGCGGCTTTTGTCGATCCGGCGTAGACCGCGAGGGCGATGACGTTGTCGCCGACGTTGGTGTAATAGTTGTTCTCGATCGAATAACAGCCGCGAGCGACGAACACTTTGTTCTTTAGAAAGTTGTACTGAATGTTTCTTACGCTGAACTCGACCGGAGTCTTTTCGCACTCCGCGTCGCCGGTTAATTTGATGCTCTTGAGAATTACCGCATAGAACGGAGCGGATTCGGCGACGATTGAGCCTTGATTGAATTCGAAAGGAAGATCATCGTCGTCAAACAACGCCCGCTTCGCACACGCCGCTGATGGATCGCCGCAGACCTTCGTCGTAACGGTTGCTTTTTGACCATATGCATCCGCGACAAAAGCGAATGCGATCACCAAGATCGATAACAGAAAGGTCTTCATAAATTTTCCTCCAGGTTTTGTGCGGAGAGTATAGCATCAGACCGGCGTGGACCTAAACCATCTCCAATGCGTCCACGGTTTTGAATTAGAAACCTCGATGCGAATATACTTACAACGAAGCAGGGACGGAAAAAACGCTATGACAATGAAGATCGATTGGATGGGTGGATGCGCGACGGCTTTGGTGACGCCTTTTAAGAAGGATGGTTCGGTGGACGAAGCTTGTTTTACAAAACTCGCCGAGTGGCAGGTGAAGGGCGGCGTGAAAATGCTGGTGCCGTGCGGGACCACCGGCGAAAATGTCACGATGGACGAAGACGAACGGCTGAACGTCATTAAATTAGCCGTCTCGGTCGCAAAAAAATTGAAAGCCCACGTTATCGCGGGCACGGGCAGCAACAATACCGCCGCGACGATAGATTTCACAAGAAAAGCGCGTGAGGCGGGAGCCGATGCCGCACTTATCGTCGCTCCGTATTACAACAAACCGACTCAGGAAGGCATGTTCGCCCATTTCTCTGAGATCGCCAAAAGCGTGAAGGGCTTCCCGATCGTGCTCTACAACGTGCCTTCGCGAACGGCGTCGAATATTTCGGCGGAGACATCTTTGCGGCTCGCGGCTGAATTCGACAATATCGTCGCGACCAAAGAGGCCTCGGGCGATTATTCGCAAATAATGAAGATAATAGCGGGACGGCCGAAGAACTTTAAGGTGTTCTCCGGCGACGACGCCTCCACGCTCCAACTGATCGCCCTCGGTGCCGACGGCCTCGTCTCCGTCTGTGCCAACGAGATTCCGAAAGAAACCTCAAAAATGGTCGAACACGCCCTCAACGGCTCGTTCCACTTCGCCCGTAAGATAAACTACAAGATCCTGCCGCTAATGGAAGCCAATTTTCTCGAGTCTTCACCGGCACCGTGTAAGTTCGTGATGAAGGAAATGGGCCTGTGCGAAGAGAATATTCGGCTGCCGCTCGTGCCGGTAACGGCTGAGACTCGTGGGTTGCTTAAAGAAATAATGAAGGATTTGAGATTACCATGAACAAATTTCAAAAGATTGCTGTCTTTCTCGTCCGCCTTCTTGCAATTGTATTCTTACTATTCGGCATCAATGGTTTTATTTACACCGCGATGCTCGCTATTTCGCCTGTATTTAAGATTGAGGGATATGACGCTACTCAAGGGATAATTTCAGGCGCTTTTTACTTTATTTTGGGAGTTGCGTTGGTTTTGTTCGGCAATCCTATCGGGAAATTAATCGGGCGAGGGTTGGACGATGAAATTTGAGGATCTGAAAAGGCCAGGCGGAACATCGGGTGGCCTTATCGAATTTTTGGTAGGTCTCGCGATGACTACCTCGGGCGCCTACTTGGTGATAAGCCGCGTGATCGTGACGAGCGGCTTTTGGAATTGGGGGCGGTTATAACACCCTTGGTTTGTCGCTGATCCCTTTGATATTCGGGATCGCGTTTGTTTTCTTTAACGGCAGGTCAATCGTTGGCTGGCTGCTCATCTTTGCGAGCGTCCTGATCATCGGCTCGGGCATACTGATGAATCTGCAAGTGTATTTTCAGCCGACGAGCCTTTTTAACACTGTCATTATGCTCATCTTATTTGCCGGCGGCCTAGGACTGATCGCAAGAGCGGTCATCTCCAACAGGGAATAGCCGACCCGGAAACTGGAGAATTTTGTGAATCTAAAAACTGAGATAGAAAAATTATTTGCGAAAACAGAATTCTCGCCGGACGATCGTACGGTTTACGAGGAATTTAAGACGGCATTGCGTCGTGGTGAGATTCGTGCTGCGGAGAAGGACGCGGCGGGGAATTGGAACGCCAATACTTGGGTGAAGCAGGGAATTTTGCTTGGGTTTCGGATGGGCAAGATGGTCGAGATGTCTAAAGAGACGGAGACGCTGCAGTTCTTTGACAAAGACACGTTCCCGCTGCGGCCGATGACTTTGGAAGACGGCGTGCGAATCGTGATGGGCGGCAGCGCGATCAGGGACGGTTCGTATGTTGCACCGTCGGTTGTCGTCATGCCGCCGGCTTATATTAACGTCGGTACCTACGTTGACGAAGGAACGATGATCGATTCGCATGCTTTGGTTGGGTCTTGTGCTCAGATCGGCAAACGCGTTCACCTTTCCGCGGCGGCGCAGATCGGCGGCGTGCTTGAGCCGGTCGGGGCTGTGCCTGTAATTATCGAAGACGATGTGCTCGTCGGCGGAAATACGGGAGTTTACGAAGGGACGATCGTTCGCGAACGGGCGGTGTTGGCGAGCGGCGTTATTCTGACGCGTTCGACCCCGGTGTTCGACCTCGTCAACGAATGCATCATAAAATCCGCCGGCGATAAGCCGCTCGAGATTCCTGCGGGTGCTGTCGTCGTGCAAGGTTCGCGAGCAATTGCAAATGGATTCGGCGAAGAGAACGGACTTTCCATCTATTGTCCGATAATCGTTAAATATCGCGACGACAAAACGGACGCATCGGCCAAACTGGAAGATTATTTGCGTTAGAGGTAGCCGACGGTTGTGGTAACTTTTAGATATGCCGTCGATCGAAGTAATAATTAACGCCAGTGGTGGAAGTTTTGTCGAAGACGAAACCGAAAGAATATTGGTCGATGCATTCGCCGCGAATTACATGGAAGCGAATATTCGACTTGCACGGACCGGTGAGCAGATCGGTGATTTCGCGAAAGCTGCGGTCGAAAGCGACGCGGAGGTCATTGTCGCCGGCGGCGGTGATGGAACGATCAGTTCGGTGGCGTCGGTCGTTTCGGGTTCCGGCAAAACCTTTGGCGTTCTACCTCTCGGGACGCTGAATAATTTTTCTAAGGATCTCGCGATTCCGCCCGACATTGCCGGTGCGGTGCGCGTAATCGCCGACGGTCACACGATCAAGATCGATCTGGCCGAGGTCAACGGTCGCATATTTATCAATAATTCCAGTATCGGCCTGTATCCGCGGATCGTCAGAAAGCGAGAACAGCAACAGCGTTTGGGTTACGGCAAGTGGCGTTCGGCTCTTTGGGCGACGTTGAAGATGTTTCGCTTGTCGCCGTTCCTAAAGGTTGAGATCGTTGTTGACGGTAAGATGTTTCTGCGAAAGACACCGTTCGTTTTTGTAGGAAACAATGAATACGACATGGAGATCTACAATATCGGCCGCCGGGTTTCGCTTGACCAAGGAAAGCTGAGCATATATTTTCTACATCGCGGCGGACGCTGGGGAGTTATCGCATTGCTGCTTCGAACCATAACGGGAACGGTCAAACAGTGGCGAGATTTCGAAGAAGTTTTGACGGATTCGGTGACGATCCAAACCCGTCGGAAGGTAATGCAGGTCGCGTTCGACGGGGAAGTCTATGCGGTCGAGACACCCTTGAAATACAAAACGCTACCCAAGGCGTTGCGAGTTTTAGTTCCCGTACGGGAGGTGCCTGAGAATGCGTAGGATCGTTCATCTGTCAGACATACATTTCGGAACGGTCGATTACGCCGTCCTCGAACGGGCGGTGGAGAAGATCGAAGAGATCAAGCCCGATGTCGTCGTCGTGTCGGGCGATCTGACGCAGCGGGCGAAGAGTTCCGAATTTATCGAGGCGAGGGCATTTCTCGATCGGCTTCCACAACCGCAGATCGTTATTCCCGGCAATCACGACGTGCCGCTGTATAATATTTTCGACCGGTTCGTTCGAAAGCTGGATAAATTTCAAAAATACATCACTGACGATCTGACGCCGACACATATTGACGATGAACTCGCGATCATTGGAATAAACACGGCCCGTTCGTTGACGATCAAAGGCGGGCGAATAAATGACGAACAAGTCGAATCCATTCGCTCGGCGCTCTGCGGATTGAAAGACGAAATGCTAAAAATCGTCGTTACGCATCATCCATTCGATCTGCCCGAGGGTTTTAATGACGAGCATGTGGTTGGGCGGGCAAAAATGGCGATGCCGAGAATAGCGGATTGCGGCGGCGATGTTTTCCTTGCCGGGCATCTGCACGTCAGCCATATCGAAACGACCGCGAAACGATATAAACTGGAAAACGGCCGCATCGCGCTCGTAATTCAGGCCGGAACTACCGCATCGATTCGTGTTCGCGGAGAATCTCACTCGTTCAACCTGATCGAGTTCGACCATCCGCGATTGCTTGTGCAGCGGCTTGAGTGTGCGACCGTCGAAAGCGGTTTCGTCCCAGCGGAGCAGAAGATATACAAACAAAGTAGTATCATTTGGAGCTGGAATTCTTTTTGCAAAAAAAGAAGGATGATCTTTTCGTCTTTGTGTTGATTACCGTAGTCTAAACTACATTACGGTGAAAGACATCTATCCATA
>JBBRUA010000174.1:0-6810 GCA_038248245.1 Pyrinomonadales bacterium
CTCGATCACGGTTATTTGAGCCACCATCAATGGAACCATTCCGCTTAGAAAGGTTTTAGAAAAATGACCGGTCAGCCATTCGATATTTCCCTTCCAATCTAAAACCTTATCGAGGCCGGACTGCAGGAATAGTATGCTAACAAGTACGGCTCCGAGCAGGGCCGGGATGTTTTTAGCGGTTTCTTCGATACTCATTTACCTATTCATGCCAGTAGTCTTCGGCCAATTACCTTGGCAGATCGCAATTACTTACGTGAAGCCTTCTTCGCTAAAGCCATTAATGACTCAATCTCATCGGCATTTTTTGGCACGTTTGAACTGAGGTTAAGGTTGCCGTCCTTGGTGACCAAAACATCGTCTTCGATCCTTATGCCGATACCGCGATATTTCGAAGGGGCCGATTTGTCATCGGGCGGTATATAAAGGCCCGGCTCGACGGTGAGAACCATTCCGGGGGCAAACGGTTTTGAATTCTTCGCGGTCTGATCGGTGAAATATCGGCCGGCATCGTGAACGTCCAGCCCAAGAAAATGCCCGACGCCGTGCATATAGTATTTAAGATATGATTTTTTCTTGATCAAATCTTTCGTCTTACCTTTGAGCAAACCAAGTTTCTTCATTCCCTCGGTCAGCAGTTCGATCGATAGGTCTTGTCTGTCCTTTACCGTATTGCCCGTTTTTGTATAGTCGATACACTGGAGTTGAACGTCCAGAACGACGTCGTAAACCTCACGCTGGGCCGGCGAGTATTTGCCGTTAACGGGAAAAGTGCGGGTAATGTCGGATGCATAGCCGTGATACTCGGCACCTGCGTCGACCAGTATGAGATCGCCGTCCTTAAGCGGCATATTGTTCTCGACGTAGTGCAAAATTGTCGCGTTATCGCCGCCGCCGATGATCGAATTGTACGCGACGGCGCTCGCGCCTTTGTCGCGCATGTAGGCTTCCATGAACGATTCGACCTGGCCCTCGTTCATGCCGGGCTCGACCTTTTTCATTGCCAAAATGTGAGCCTCTCCGGCGATGTCTGCCGCCGTTTGCATCAGCTTGACCTCTTTCGCGTCCTTATGGAGCCGCATGTCGCCGATTATCAACGTCGGGTCGACGATCGTGTGCGGCGGATACGCGGTCTTGAGGCGCCGCTGACGCTGGTTCGAGAGGTAATACAAGATCTCCTGATCGAGTGCACTATCCAAAGCGAAGCGGTAATAAAGCTTATCGTGGCCGTCGAGAAGTTTAGCCAGGTCGTCTTCGAATTTGTCGATCGAGACAGCCTTGTCCGCACCGAAATTCTTGACCGCACCCTCGACACCCTGACGGCGTCCATACCAGGTCTCCATCAGCGGATCGCGCGGGCGAACGTAAAGCGTGAAGGGCTTTTTCGATTTCGGGGCGATCACCGCTATCGCATCCGGTTCGGGAAATCCGGTCAGGTACCAGAAATCCGAATCCTGCCGAAATTTATATTCCGTATCATAGCTTCTAGTCGCCTCGTGTGCGGCTGGTATGATCGCTATCGAATTCTCATCCATCGCCTCGATAAATCGTTTTAGCTGTTCTCGCATATGTCAAAATTGTAACGCAAAGCGGCATCCGAGCAAAGAGACGCAGAAAACTGTGCAAGTTTGTCCCGATTTGCTCGTTCATATTCTCGCAAATGCTGATATAATTCATCAAAATTTCGAACACAATTAAGGAGAAAAAATATGAATCGAACCCTTAGTCTGACACTGCTGATTTGCGCATTCTCGCTCGCCGCCTTTGCCGATATTGCGCGACCGGACAAATCCCCGAACCGTGTGGAAAAGCCAAAGGCGGTAAAACAGATCGAGACGGTTTTGCAGATAAGCTTGGATCGAGATGCGAAAGAAGCCAGGCTTTTGATCCCGAAAAAATATGCAAAAGAACTCAGAGCGGCACTCGACGAAATGGAGAGCGGCGAAGATTCTAACGCGGCGGTGGCGGAGAACACGGCAGGGAGTTTTTCGCGAACGCAGACGATCGTAAGCGGTTTATTTCTAAGCCTCGCCCTCGTGTTTGGTGGCATGTGGTTCGTCCGCTCAGGCAAGGCGGCGACAAAGCCCGGTAAAGCTCTGATCGTTTTCGCCATCGTCGCGGGTGCAGGTTCGGCAGCGACCTATGTTTACGCCAACGCCGGCCCACCGCCATCACCACGCAGCATCACGGGCAAAATTTTTTCAAAGTCAGTCAACGATTACGGTTACGCGTCGGGCAAGATCAAACTCGAAGTTAGTGACGAAGCGGGCGATAACAATCTGAGACTGATCGTTCCGAATCCTCAACCAACGCCGTCTGCTGATGAATAGACAGCTTAGCTGAGTATTGGATAAGGTGCTGAGCTGACGTTTTCACTTTTACAATGCAGGAAATACGCATACGGAGATTCGAATCAACGAGCGCCCATATTTTTCTCGGGGCGTTCGTTGTTTCTTGCGCGGTTGCCGCCTTATTGATCGGCAGTTTTCCGCTCGCGGCATCGATCGCGACGATATTTCTGTTTGCGGGCGCCCATAATTTTATGGAGTTCCGCTACTTCGCCTCGCGAATGCCGCTGCATTGGGCTAGGTCACGAACGTTCTACTCGGTCGGGATCGGCGGCGTACTAACCCTTTCCGCAGCCTATCTGACACTTTATTTCGCGAGTGGTAATTGGTTGTGGAGCGATGAAAGCTGGGCAATCTTTGCTGCATCGTGGAACACTGCGTTTATTTTATGGGTCGCTCTTCTGTTCTACTTACGCGGAAAACAACGGCCGCGAAGTGATTGGGCGTGGGCGTTTCCTCTCGCTTTTTTCCTCGCTGCTCTCGCCTGGATCGTGCCGCAGTACTGGAGCCTTGCTCTCGTTTATATACATCCCTTCATCGCGATGTGGTTCCTCGATCGGCAGATCCGGCGAACTAAACCTGAATGGCTGCGGGCGTATCATTACGGTCTCGCGTCTATTCCGGTATTTGTCGTCGCTCTTTGGTTCGCGTTCGCCGCTCAGCCGAATTTGTCGGAGGAAACTAACCTCTTCTGGCGGATCTCACAGCACGCTGGAAGTCAGATTCTGCCGGGGATTTCCAGTCATTTTCTCGTCGCGACGCACGTCTTTCTCGAATCGATTCATTATGCCGTCTGGATCTTGCTCATACCGCTGGTCGATCGGCGGGCGGTGCCGTGGAAGCTCGGCGAAATTCCTCTTTTCTCAAATAAGAAAGGCTTTCCAAAATTGGTCGCGGCCGCGATACTTGTCAGCTTATTAATCGTCGCGGCATTGTGGGGCGGATTTGCCGTCGATTATACGACGACCCGCGACATCTATTTCGCATTCGCGATCGCTCACGTAATGGCTGAGTTCCCGTTTCTGATAAAGATGCTATAGAAGAGTTAGTCCGCGAAATACGCGAAAGGTCGCGAAATCGAAAAAATTTAACAAGCGATTTCCGGTCTAAATTGATCTGCTATTTTTCGTATGTTTCGCGTTTTTCGCGGGCGAAATTCTTATGTTCCTATTTGATGCTGCTGACATAGTTCAAACTCAATCCTTGCCGATGAACGAACTGTGGCTTTTTCTGCCTTTCGGCTATTTGTTCACGATCCTGATCGAAACGCCGGTGTTGCTGCTCGGTCTTTCACCGAAAGTTTCCCTCAAACAAAAACTGCTCTGCGGCATTTGGCTAACAGCGTGCACTTACCCGATCGTCGTTCTGGTGCTGCCGTCGATCTTTTTCGACCAGTCGAGAGCTTTATATTTGCTGGTCGCCGAGGTATTCGCACCCGTTGCGGAATGCGTGATTTTTTGGCTCGCCTTCCGCAGCCGCGATCTTTTGAGCGGTGGCGACTGGTTTCGATGTTTCGCGGCTATAGTCGTCGCAAACCTCGCCTCATTCGGATTTGGCGAAATAATGAATCATTATGGTTGGTTCGGCCTATTTTAGTACCTATTCGCGGCCGACAGACGGTTTTGGGAGGCCGTGGGGTTTGGTAACTAGAGCCTTTGTTTGTTTTAGGGCTGCGGCGAAAGCGTCTGGGTCGGATTGCGGGATGCACGTTACTGCCCGGTCGTCGATAAAGGCGGCGGCCCGCGGTTTGCCCTGGCCGGTGTAGACATCGGTGTATGGAAATTTATGTTTCTCGAGCCATTCGATAACGTGAATTCGGAGTTGGCCGGGAGTGATGCGTGAGCCTTCAAGAACGTCCTGTGCACATCGCGATGTGAAGATGACGATCTCCGCGATCTTCGCGAGTTGCTTTGCGAATTCGAGTGCTCCCGGAACCGGCTCGCCGATGTGATCGACGCCTTTCCATTTGTCGTACTGAGCTAAAACACCGTCAAGATCAACGCAAATGCGTGGCTTTCGCGTTACGGCGTCCCGCTTTTTTGGGACCGGAGCAGGAACGAGCGTCGTCGCCTTTTTCGTTTTGACCTTTGGCAGCTTTGAAGTTCGCGTGGCGATGATCGCTTCGATCGCTTCGCCGCCCTCGAGCCACTCATTTTCGCCGCCGATCGCGTCAAAATTCCAAACTCGCGTGTAATGGTGACGCGTGTGATGCCGCCCCGGCGTTCGAAGCGTGTACGGCAGATCGCCGGGTGCGACCTCGCGTTTGGGCGGAAAGATCTCAGGTTTGCGCGGCAGGCCGAGTTTGGCCCAATCGCTGCGGATGCCGTCGGCAAAATCGAAAACGTCGGCGAGCGGATATTCCTTATCCAGCAAAACCCAAATGTGATAACCGCCGACGCCGTTGCTGTCCAGAAATAGCGGATCCATTCCTTGCTCGCGAAGCCGTTCCGCCCACTCGAGTGCCGCTTCAAAATTAACGCGGGCGTCCTCATCGGCATTCGGCAGCGTCTCATCGTGCAGATCCACGTCGATCGCGAACCATTTACTCGTGCTGTGATCGCTGATCGAGTGGAGGCCGATCAGGTGAGCGACCGATTTGGCGGAGAAATGACGGTGCAGTTTGGTCAGCGTGACCATGTCCGTACCGAGCTTGCGTCGCTCCTGAACGGGCAGCATCACAACGCGTATCTTGCCGTCCTTCAGTGTGTATTGGCTCCAGACATCACGCCGATTCACTAGCCGTTCCATCGCCCATTCCGCCAGCTCATCAGCATACCGAACCCACTCCTCCGCGATCCAGAGCAAGCGTTTGTTCCCAGCGAATTCGTAAAATGGTGCAGGCATAAAGCAATTCTAACGCATCCTGAAGGAATTACGCGATGCCATCCGCCGTCCGTCCTGATCCCAAAGTCGCTGATCCAACCGAAGAACAGATCGTCGCGGCAAATATCGACAAGGTAATGCTGGCTGTGCCATCGACCAAGCATTATTGGGCGGCTCCCTAAACCAAGACCGCTGGAACAGCCGCAACAAACTCCACCAAGAACTCACCAACCTAACCACCATCCTAGAAAAAAAGAAAGCCACCAAAAAAGCCACGATGCGGTTTAATAAGGGTAATAAAAGGTGACTGTGCAATATTCGTAATTTAATATTCGTTATTGATTGTTCCGGCGTCGCCATCCTCGAATCTACAAAGCTCGACGCGATCCTTAAAGGCGAAGACTAGGAATCCAAAACTCACTGTTCACAGTTGGCTCTCGCCCGTGCGGTTCATCTGTAACAATTAGCCTAAGTTGCAGCAAGCAATTAAATATCGCTGCCTAACAACTACTAGCTTCTGACTACCGTCTGCGCTACTATTCCAAAACATTAAATTAAAGCGAATAAGGGAATCCACATGTCCAAGAATAAACAGGCAAAGAGAGCAACTGTCCGAAAGGACGATGGATACCCGTTCGACACTGGCGACTGGGAAAAGTGGTCGAATAAGAAGAAGCTCGACTGGATGATAAATCTTCGTGACAAGCTTCGCGACAAATACAAAAAAACATTAAACGTTTCTGACGAAAGCATCGCCCAGATGTCGGTTGATATCGAGGCGATGAAAAAGGTCGTCCTTGGAGATAAGCTTCGCGAAGAGTTTGACGCCGCCCAGACGACCGCCGGTAAAGCTTCGTCGCCGCGCGAAACTGCTAGGCTGCTCGGCGAATTGATCGACGATATTTGTGCCAACGACTATTACAAAGCCCGTTGCATTGGCTATACCGATGAGCAGATAGACAAGATGCGCTCCGACCATGACAAATATCTCGGCGAGATCGAGCAATGGGAACGCCGCGAGAACGCGAAAAAGATCCTCGGCTTCGCACCGCCAGCGAAACCCCCGACCGACAAAACCGGTGATACTCTCAGGGCACAGCCCGGCACCACATTTGATGATATTGACGACAAAGCTTTCAAAGCAGCCCTCGCCGCCGGTGACGAAGAGACCGCTCATCGCGAATTTGACGAAATGATCAAGAGACTCGAAGCCAAAGCCGCCCGCGATCCCGTCTTTGCCAAATGGTTCGAAGAATTCCGCGACGATCAGGAAAAACTCCTCCGCTGGGACGAGACGATCGGCGACGACGACGAGGATTAATCGGCGAACTAGAAAACTAACCCTCCATCACGCGCGGCGGCCCAATATCTCACTACGCCGCCAGAACTTCCAGCGACGTACTTCCACGCCCTAATCCCAAAGTCATCGAGGCTTAGTTATTCATTGCTGTCTGTCTTCACCAATGGCAAATGTCATAACTGTAGGCGGCGTTGTAACCTTCGTCCGTGTAGCAGCGTTGCATGATCGATCTGACCTTTGGGATGTCGGCGGCGGTATTTATAGTCATTGAGGCGAGATTTTTTTCCATCGACTGGACGATCCGTTCCACATTCCGGCTTTCGAGAATATCGAAACGCTCAA
>JBBRUA010000175.1:0-6775 GCA_038248245.1 Pyrinomonadales bacterium
GGTCTCGATTATCTTCAGATATCGATCGATAACGTGACTCCGGACGACGTTTCGAAAAAGAGCCTCAAGGTTCTCGATTCGAAACTGGTCAATTTGCGGGACCACGCGAAATTCAAGGTCAATATTAATTCGGTGGTTGGCGGAGGCGTCGCTAATCCTGACGAAGCTTTGACGATCGCCAATCGGGCGTTAGAACTCGGATTTTCATCGACGGTCGGAGTTATTCACGACGGCGACGGGCTGAACAAGGGCTTAACTGAGCGTGAGCAAGAGGTTTACAAAGAGATAAAGAGTAAAGGTGCACGTAGTTATGCCCGCTGGAACTGGTTTCAGGACGATCTCGTCGAAGGCAAAGAGCACGTTTGGCGTTGCCGTGCCGGTTCGCGATATTTGTACGTGGACGAGGGCGGCATTGTTAGTTGGTGTTCACAGCAACGGGGAACGCCGGGAATTCCTTTGCTCGAATACACCCATGGCGACCTCAATCGCGAGTACCACACCGAAAAATGGTGTGCCCCGACCTGCACGATCCAGTGCGTGCATCAAACCGCTCTGCTCGACTCTTGGCGCGACCCGCAGGTCTCTCTCATCGATTACAATAAGCGGAACGGTATTGTGCTGAAGAAAGAGACCGTTGCACAGGTTTTAGGAGCAGACCGATAAACATTCGAAACCGCAGATGACACCATCACCCGAGACAGCTGATCGAAGAGGCGACTCTCGCCAATTCTTTGTCAGCTTAGCACGGGCTTTCGGCGGTGCAATCCTCTTTTCTTTTCCAATCCTCATGACGATGGAGATGTGGTCGCTTGGCGGTCACATGGATGGGGTTCGTCTCGCTTTATTTATATTATTATCCATCCCTCTTTTGATCGGGCTTTCGTATTATGATGGCTTCGAGATCACATCCGGATTGCTCGATGATGTGATAGATAGCTTTGTGGCGCTTACCGTCGGATTCGTAAGCGCAGCGACGCTGTTATTTCTCTTTAACGTTATCAATTCTTCGCACTCGATCGATCAGATCGTTGGGAAGATCTCGGTGCAAGCAATACCGGCCAGTATCGGAGCGATGCTTGCACAAAGCCTTTTGGCGATCGATAAGGGTACCGAGGATACGGCGGAGAACCGAAAGCGGACCGCGAACTATGCTGGTCAACTGTTTTTGATGGTAGTTGGGGCTGTCTTTCTTTCGCTCAGCGTTGCTCCCACCGAAGAGATAATTCTAATCTCGTTTCAGATGAGCGTTTGGCACACGATCGGCCTGGCGTTGCTTTCTCTCTTCATCATGCATGGCTTCATATATTCGGTCGAAAGTAGCGGGCACGACAATGCGATCTCAAACGATTCGCCGATGTGGAGCATTTTTCTGCGGTACACGATCGTCGGTTATGCAATCGTGATTCTCATCAGTTTTTACATTTTATGGACGTTCCATAGTTTGGACGGATTGGGTTTTGTAGAGCAGGTACGAGCGGTTATCGTTCTTGGAGTTCCCGCAGCGATTGGAGCGTCCGCGTCGAGACTGATCCTTTAATTTTTAATGGCCAAAGAAGAAGAAAATGAAAACGAGCAACAAGCGTCGCCCCCGATCTGGGAATGGATACTGGCCGTCACGGGACTAGTGATCGTCTGCGTGGCTATCGGAATGACGCTTTACCGCGGGGTCACTCAGGATAGTTCCCCGCCGAACCTCAAGGTTATCGTGAAAGCTGTCAGTCAAAAAGACCAAGGGTTTTTGGTTGAGTTTGATCTGATCAATAGCGCCAACCGCACTGCGAGTACTATAAATGTTGAGGGACGATTAAAAATGAACGGTGAAGCAGTTGAAACCAGAACGATGACCATGGCATATGCGCCGTCGAATTCGACACGAAGCGGCGGGCTGATATTTTCTCGGGATCCCCGGTTATATGAGGTTGAGATCGGAGCAGTGGGATTTGAGAATCCGTAAGGAGATGAGACATCAAATGAACAATTCAAAATTATTTATTCCGGTTTTGCTGGGAACCAATCGTAAAGATCGTCAGAGCGAACACGTTGCGAGGTGGGTGCACTCGCAACTAGAAGATCGGGAAGAGATCGAGACGCAGCTGTTTGATGTGCGAGATTTTGATCTGCCGATCGATGATTACGGAACCGCGATAGGCGACGATTTCCCGGAATGGCGTGACGCGATCATTAGGGCGGACGGCCTCGTGATTGTCGCGCCGGAATATAATCATGCGTATCCGGGCAATCTGAAGAGCGTGCTCGACCTGCTTTTGAAACAATACATTCACAAAGCCGTCGCCTTTGTCGGTGTTTCGGCTGGTCCATGGGGAGGTACACGGGTCATCGAGGCAATGGTTCCAATGGTTCGCGAACTCGGGCTGGCCGTGACGTTTAGTGATCTAAATTTTCCTAAAGTTCAAACAAAGTTCGATCAGGACGGTGCTCTGCTCGATTCAAATTACGAGAAATTCGTAAAGGTCTTTATTGATGAACTCATTTTTATGGGAACAGCCCTCAGATGGGGACGTGAGAATGTTCCGTCGAAGCATCATCCTCAAAAGGACGAAGCAGTTTAAGGTATGAGATTGCCCCGTAAAAGATGGCTGCTCTTGGCACCGGTTATGATACTTATTGTGTTCACGACCGGTTTTTTGTTTTGGGCATTGTATATTCCTTCTCCGATGGACGAAGCTTTGGCTGCGACCGTATCAAACAAGACCATTACGGTAACAAACTCTGAGTGGCTCGTCTTTCGTCCGCAGAACGCCGAGGTCAGGCTAGGTATGATCTTTTACCCCGGTGCAAGGGTTGATTTTCGTGCCTATTCACCCGCATTGAGGACCGTCGCTGAACGCGGGTATCTCGTCGTTGTACCACCGATGCCTCTGAACATGGCATTATTTAGTCCGGAACGGGCGGCGGAGGTTGAGATGGCATTCCCGGAAGTTAAAACTTGGGTGATCGCCGGACACTCGATGGGTGGAGCTTTTGCGGCACAATATGCCGGTCGGCATCCTGAAACAGTGAAGGGATTGATTTTATGGGCGGCCTATCCGCCCGAATCGACAAGTCTCGTGAATAGCGAAATAGCGGTTCTTTCGATTTACGGCAGCTCGGACGCGATTGCGACTCCGGACGAAGTTCTGAATGGCCGCAAATTGCTACCATCGAATACCGAGTTCATTGAGATCGTTGGGGGAAATCACGCTCAGTTTGGTTGGTATGGAATTCAATCGGGTGATGGGCAACCGTCGATCAGTCGCGAGGAACAACAGAGAAAAATTGTTGACCTTACGATTAGATTTCTCGACAAAATAAAGTAAACATCTTTTGCGAGAGACGATTGGGTTTTATCGATTCGGAACGATCTCGCCAATCGTCCATACCAAAACTGAACTTGACAGCCCGAGTCCTGAAAGACGTCCGGCTAAAATAATTATCGTTTCACCTGCTACCGCAAGTTCGGCTCCGAGAATAGTTGATTCACCGATCGCGAGCATGTCCTTGGTCGTACCTCGCTCATCGTGAACGAACGGCTTGACGCCCCAAATGAGCGAGAGCTGATTATAGGCATCACGCGAGGTCGTCAGGGCAAAGGTTTGGAGGCCCGAGCGGATGGTCGACAATCGACGAGCCATGAGCCCGGATTCGGTAAACACCGCGACCTTATCAGTGCGCATTTCCTTGGCGGCGTACGCGGCAGCTTTACACAATGCCTGACTGGTTCTGCCGGAGGGCGGTTGAGCGAATTTGACCGGTTTTTTGAGCTGAGCCGGGCTGATCGTCTCAGCTGCGTCGATAATTCGAACCATTGTCCGTATCGATTCGAGCGGGTATCTGCCCGAGGCCGTTTCCGCAGAAAGCATTACGGCGTCAGATCCCTCCCAGACGGCATTTGCCACATCTGACGCTTCAGCCCGAGTCGGGAAGGGGTTTTCGATCATCGATTGCAGCATCTGAGTCGCAGTAATGACAAATTTGTCGTTCGCAACGGCCTTTTCGATAATAAGTTTTTGATAAACGGGCACAAGTTCGACGCTCGTTTCGACTCCAAGATCGCCGCGGGCGACCATCAAGCCGTCAGTTTCGGCGATGATCGCGTCAAGATTTACGATCGCCTCTGCTTTTTCGATCTTCGCCACCAGGAGCGGACGCCCTAGTTTTCGGGTGTTCAAATCCTTGATCTTCTGCTTGACCTCTTTACAGTCATCAGCTGTTCGAACGAATGACAGAGCGATGTAATCGACGTTCTGCGTCATTGCCCAGATCAGGTCGACATGATCTTTTTCGGTCATCGACGGGATTGGAAGCGGTGTATTCGGCAGGTTGATGCCTTTCCGCTCGTTAAGTTTTCCGCCAACGACCACACGAGTTACAACGTCGGTCTCGGTTTTGGATTCCACCAGAAGTTCGATAGCTCCGTCATCAATCAGGATGCGGGCATTTTTTTCGACGGCATCCGGCAGATCGACGAAATTTGTTCCGACCTCAATAGCATTGCCGAGAATATCACGGGTGGTAAGAATAAAGGTCTGCCCCTCAAGCAGATCGACGGGCTCACCGTCGATTAAGCGACCCGTGCGGATCTTGGGCCCCGAAAGGTCCACGAGCACTGACATCGGTTTGTCGAGCGACTCAGCGGCCGCACGTGCATTGATGATCGTTTGAGCGTGCTCTTCCTGAGTGCCGTGCGACATATTGATCCGTACCGCATTAAGGCCGGCGCGGATCATGTTTTCGATAATTGGCTGTGTGTTCGACGCCGGTCCGAGCGTCGCGAGGATCTTTGCTTTTCGCATTGGTTATAATTTTAACGTAAACATGATGTGGCGCGAAAGACACAATGGTTAAACCTAAGTAACGTTTTCGTCAATTTCCCTTGCCTTTGAAATATAACTGTTAACAGTCGCGACAAATGTCGAATGTGACCATGTTAGCGGCGAGACGGACAGGTGCTTTCCGGTGATCGGGTCGAGTTGCTCGGACAGAACTCCGGACGGCAAGGCGTTCGCGACCGTCCAATCGAGTATTTTTTGAGCATCTATCAACTCGTTCTCCGTTTTCGCTCGCGCGATGTAATATTCAGCGAGCCAAAGTGAGCAAATGAACCACGAATTGCCAGTTACCCCGCCGCTCTCGCGCATATATGGATCGTCTTCGAATCGGGCGACACCGCTGAATTCGCTCTTGTTGATAAGGTTGTCTTCGATGGCGTTCATCGTGCCGACCACCATTTCATCGTCGGGTGCGAAACAGTCAAAATAAAAGACCGCAAAAAGTGAGGCGTCAACGATCGGATCGTCCGTGAGCGAATCATCATTGTTTGCGAGGCGTCCACGAAGAAACCTTCCGAGCTTCGCGCTATAGAGTTGAGCAGCCATTGCGGCGACGATTTCGTCAGCCGCTAGATCGTAACGCTCTGCACGATCGGGTTCGGCGAATACGCGGGCGAACTTAGCGGCGGAGCGCAGCCCGCCGACTACGGTGGCACAGGTGAATGTGTGGACGCCAAGGCGGTCTTCCCAGAGATTCCAGCTTGGTTTTGGAAGCTTGGTTTCAGGGTCTCGAAATTTGACCATGAAGTCGGCACAGCGGACGACAAGATGGGCATATAGTGATCTTGCAAAGTCGACCTCGGGATATAATTCGTAATGCTCCCAAAGCGCCCACAAAACCAACGCCGTTTCATCCTCCTGAATTGGAATAAGCGGAATATTTCGGTGCTTGTCCCACCGGGCATGCCAGCCCGATCCGACGCTGCCATCCGGATTGTATTTTTGCTGGAAATATCCGTGTTCGTTGACGATCTTTCCACACAGACTAAAAAACTTTTGCGATATGTCCGGATAGCCGGCTATGTCGAGCGCGTTCGCCACGAAGGCTCCGTCACGTGGCCAAAGGTAGCTGTAATGATCCGTGGCACGCTCGGTGACGTCGTGATCATTAGCCGCAATTACTGCACCGCCGTCATCGACCTGCGTGAACACGATCAGCAGGCTGCGACGATAAAGATCGGCGATCGCAGGGCTTAGGCTGGTCGAATCGGCCGGTTCCTCACTGAGCCATTTTTTCCAGACAACGTTGGTCTCTGCGAGATAAACCGACGCAGTCTTCTCCCGAACGCTTGTATTTAAGTCTGAAACCTCTTTGTGCGATGTTCCGGCGGCGATCCAATAGTAGAATTCGTTTTTTGCATCGGGCTCTAGCGAGAAGCGTACGCCGATGGTTGAATCTACGGAGCCTTCTGTAATTGCTCCGCCGTGAAGTTCGCCGTCCTCCGCGTCACGCCAGGTGCCTTCGCTATTGCGAAACGCCTTTCTCCCGGTCGCAAATTCGGTGAAATGCGGTTCCGTATTTATTAGAAAGTAACGGTGTTTTTTGTAATGGATCAATGAGAGTGTTTCGGGATCGTAAAATGCGGTATCGCCGATCTTATTTTCATAAATACGGAAATCTTGGTGCAGAAATACACGTACCTCGCGTGTCGAGGCGAAAAGATTTCTGACCTCGATCCTACGAAAATATATATTCTCGCGTTCGGCAACGCCATCGTTGCAAACGATCTCTATGCCAAGGGTTTCATCTCGAAGAGTTACATCTGTTACGAGCGTGTCCGGCAGGTATTTTAGCGTCCGTTGCCATTCGTCCTCATGCACCCATGAAAAATTGCCATCGACCCAGATGCCGAACCGAAACGGAAAGCCTTCGGTGTGATTTTCCTGTCCGACGTGCGGAAAATAGATGTCTCGTAGCTGATACTTTTCGTCGAAATTGACAAGCA
>JBBRUA010000176.1:0-6720 GCA_038248245.1 Pyrinomonadales bacterium
CGTACTGGGCAAAAGCGTTTGACGGATCAAATTGCAGTACGCGGTCGTCGGCGTTCAGTTTATCTTCGAAAGAGCGGGCGAGGTGCGATCGAAGAATCCATGCCTCCGTGTTTTCCGGCTCGCTTTCCAAAACGCTATTGAGCATTTCGTTTGCCTGAGCGTGATCGCCGCTTGTGGCTAAAAGTTTGATGTCGTGCATCTTGGCGTCCGCACGATCGGATGCGATATCTTTGACCGCCGCCATCGTATCCGCGTTTTCCGGATTCAGCGACAGGGCACGCTCGAGGCACTCGAGTTTTTCGTTTTCGTCTTCGAGGAGCGATGCCTTCCAGAACCAAGCCATCTCGCAGTTCTGATCTGTCTCGATCGCTTTGTCGAAACATTGCATCGCGTAATCGTTCTGGAGTTCTTGCATTGCTGTCTGGCCACGCTGAACGTGGGTTTTCGCGAGCAGCGAACAGGTGGCGGTTTTCCAGGTCAGGGCACGTGAATTTTCCGGATCGACGTCGAGCGCGTTGTTCAGAAATACAAGCAGTTCCTCAGGATACTCGCTGATCGAAGCTAGCCAGAGCCAAGCGTCAACATTGCGCGGGTCGGCCTCGGTCACACTGAGCAAAAGTGTTCGGGCCATCGGACGGTCACCATTTTGGGCGGCGGCGACGCCTTCCTTGAGGACACGTGTGATCTCGGAATTTACTCCGGCGACGTCGTTTTCGACTACGGGAAGCGAGGAAACGGCTGATTCAATATCTAATCTCATATTTTCGCGAATGATCAATTGGGGTTAGTTCAGAAATTGCGGCGTCTCGGTTAAAACCTAGTAGCTCTCTGCAGAGGACTGCAATATCAGTGCCAAGCGAGTTGATACCCGCGTAATGTTGTCTAATTACTTTCCTTTGCCTAAAATAGGGATGTTTAGCGGATTTCCTGATAATCTTGCCCGAATAAGCGGGGACGATCGCTCACCACTTTCTGACAAAAAATGTCAGTCAGTGGTTACAAAAAGTAGCAAGGGCGAGTGCCTTTTTTTGATTTTGGAATGGATAAAGCGAAAGCAGATTTTGATGTTTTGATCATCGGCGGCGGCCCCGGCGGCCTCTCCGCTGCGTTGTGGTGCTCAGACCTGGGGTTGACCGCACTCCTGCTAGAAAAAGAATCTGAACTCGGCGGCCAACTGCTGATCACCCATAATCCAATAATGAATTACCTCGGCGTCGAAGCAAAAAACGGACGCGAATTGCGCGATATATTCGCACGACAAGTTTATAATTGTAAGACCGAATTACGAGTAAATGCGGATGTAATTCATCTCGATCCCGATACCCTGACAGTCAGTCTCGCCGATGGCTCGACATTTACCGGCCGATCAATAATTATCGCTACGGGCGTTCGTCGCCGCAAACTAAACATCCCCGGCGAAATCGAATTCATCGGTCGAGGCATCCTCGAATCCGGCGTCGCTTCCAAAGGCAAAGTCGCCGGCAAGCAAGTCATAATCATTGGAGGCGGAGACGCCGCACTCGAAAATGCCCTGATCTTGTCGAAAACGGCCCGCAAGGTGACCGTCATTCACCGCCGGGAGATTTTTAAAGCGAGACTGGATTTTATTGAAAGTGCGAAGGAAAATGGACGTATCGAGCTGATGGGTAACGCAGTGGTGACCTCGATAAATGGTTCCGCTACAGTGGAAAGCGTAGAAATTGCCAAATCAGACGAAGGTACTACGTTCTCGATTGCTGCAGACGCAGTCCTAATTCGAATTGGCGTTGAGCCAAACGATGAACTATTTCGTGCACTGACCAAAACCGACGGCTTAGGAGTTATCGGCTCCGATAACATTTACTCAGCGAGCGATGCCACAATGTTTGCGATCGGTGACGTCATTAACGCAACCGCACCCACGCTGAACGGCGCCGCCGGTGACGGGGCGACTGCAGTTAAGACAGTATTCAATGCAGCGAATGCATCCAAAAAAGTGCGATAGTTAGTAGCTTTCTAAAATAGAGGAACAACCATGAGTAAAAAGAGTCAGTTTGGAATTTCGGTCTTCAGTGTTATTTTCGCTTTTGCCTTCTTATTTTGCGGGGTCTCATCCTCTTACGGCCAAGGCGGAAATACGGTAACGGGACAGGTTGTCGGTTTTGAAAACAAACCTCTGTACGACGTGACCGTTGAGCTCCTCGACGATTATTCTCGTCTGCAGAAGTACACGAAAACGGATGGATCCGGCAGATATTTCTTTTCCGCCGTCCGGGCAGGTCGTTATTCAGTTCGCGTTAGGCCGATCGAGCCGGAATACGAAGAACAGGAACAAAGTGGCGAGATCGTCAATTTCACCCGAACATCGCAGCAAGGGACGGTATCATCGTCGGGAATGGATAATCAGCAGTTGGACTTCCGGTTACGCTTAAAGAAGGGTTTTGTAGGTGTTACTGCCGTCCTTTTTGTCCAAGAAGTACCGGCAAATGCGAAAAAATTCTATGAACAGGCGCTATTGGACTTCACAGAAAAGAGGGATCGGGAGGCCCTTGTGAATCTCAGGGCATCGATCGAGGCCTTTCCTAAATATTTCGCAGCTCTTGAAAGGCTCGGCACCGAGTACGTAAAAATTAAACAGTTCGAGGCGTCGGCCACGTTGCTGCAATTAGCCGTCGGGGTGAATCCGCGAAGCTATCGATCATGGTACGGTCTGTCTTATTCACTGAACTCGCTCGAATATTATGATGAGGCTCTGGCCGCCGTTAAAAAAGCCCTCGACCTTTTTCCGTCATCAGCTGAATCGGCACTCCTGGCGGGAGTGATTTACAAATCTAAAAAGGATACCAGCGGGGCCGAGACGCAGTTTTTGAAAGCAAAAGAATTGTCTAATGACACGCTTCCGATGGCGAATTGGTACTTGGCCCTACTTTACGGTAATGAAATGAAGCGATACGCAGCGGCCGCCCGCGAACTCAAACTATTTTTGAAGAAGCAACCTGAATCTAAAGATGCTGAGAAGATAAAGCAGCTGATCTTAAACTATGAAGAAAAGGCAAAGTCTTCGTAATCGAGGATCGAAACAGGATGAATTATTAGTTTATCCTCCGTTCCGTAGCCAAGTCTCATAGAGTTAACGGCGGATAATTTTCTTTCCGTTCGTTAGAAAGAAAAAAAAGGCGGTCGCTTGAAAAAAGCGACCGCCTTAGGTTTAAAGAACGACTTATTCTTAGAAGATGAAGCGGAATCCGAGTCGGACTTCGCGGCCACCCTGGAAGAAATTCGTTTTGTTAAACAATGGAGCTGAAATCCGATTAGCAGGTGAGTTTGCGTCGGCCGCAAGCAATGCTGATCCGTTGCGTTGGAAACGTCCCATCGCCAATGGCTGAGCATTCGGCTGACCCGCTTCCGCGGCGGATACTAGTCCCCAGGCTGGATTCGCAAGATCATAATTGGTCAAGCTGATCAGGTTGTTACGGCTAAGTTCATTTGACTCATTAAAGACGTTCAGTGCGTCTCCTTCAAGAACGATCGTGAAACGTTTGTCCGTGCCGAACTTGATCCTATGACGAAGGGCAAGGTCGGTTTGGGTAAACATTTCTGTCCGCCCCAGATCACCGCGTTTGTTTAGCACGATCGTGTCGATGTTGGCGATATCAACAGTAGTGGTTATCGGTGTTCCGCTCTGGGCGGTGGTAAACACTGAAAGCATTGTTGAGTTACCGCTACCGAACTTGAACAGTTTTTCCCAATCAAAATTGTACGCACCGTAAAACTTGAGCGCATGCGTACGATCCGTTGGCAGAAGACCATCGTCTTTACCACCTGCTACCGTAAAGCCGGCATGAGGAAGGTCAAAGAACCTATTGACATTGGGACTTACACGGCCATCTTCATCGGAACTTGCAAGGCCTGAATAGTTGCCGTAAAGGCGTCCCCAGGTGTAGTTGAGATTAAAGAACCAGTTGTCTGCGAAACGTCGATCGAGTCTTACTTCGACCGCGTCATACTGACGTTTTGGTTTAAGAAGCAAAAGACCGTTGGCTGTTGCAATTTCCGCGTACAAACCTTGTCCGGGGTTTCCAATGACGTATGCTTCACTTCCCGTCGACGTCAGAAATCCCGCATCTTCGACTGCGCGATCAACATTCTTACGGGTGTAACGACCAGCAAACGTTAATTTACGGCCTAGATCCCTTTCGAATGTAAAGGTTATTTCGCTTTGACGAAATGCTTGAATATTCGGATCGATTGCACCGAACTCGACTCCCAACGCCGTGTTTGACGGAACTCGGAAATCTCTGTCGCAACGAACCCGGCCAAACACTGGGGTAATTGTATTTGTCGGACAATTTCCGCCGGGTTGTCCCTGAAGCATTGTTCCAAGGATGTTAGGAACCGTGAATGACGCCAGAGTGTCGTTGTTGAAGATCTCGTAATAGAAATCATGGAAGTATGCACCGCCGAATGATCCACGCGGAAGTTCATACTTGAAACGATCGTAGAACCAACCATAAAAAGCCGAGACCTTCGTCTTGCCGTCGCCGGTAAGGTCAAAAGCAGCACCCAATCTCGGTGCAATTTTATCCTGAAAATCGAAGTTTATACCCGGCAGTCCAGGTGAAAAGCTAGGAACATTCTCACGTTCGGTTCGAAGCCCTAGGTTTAAGGTAAGGCGTCGGATAGGTTGCCATTTATCCTGAATATAAAGCCCTTCGTTTTTACTGCTTACATTTCCGGCTTCACCGAAGATGCGCAAGAAACCGGCACCAATTGAACCAGGCGAAGACTGGACGGCGCTCTGGCCCGAATACTGAGCAACTGTAAAGCCCATTCGGAGAACTATCTGGGATCTTGTTGTACTGTCAACATTATTCGAGATGCCGTTATACTGATACCCGCCCTTCAATTCATGCCGTCCGCCGGCTGAAAAAAGTGTCGTCGCATCAACGTCAAAGGTGTTTCGAGTCGTCACGTCAAAAAGGACATTCGAATTGACCGGAAGATTGTTAGTAAATCCGCGGATGCATCCGAAATTTGGCGGAAACGGCGTTCCGGCCGGCGTTCCAGTGTTACTACACGTCACACGCGGGATTGTCACATCGCCAATGCCATAACTACCAGATTTTTCGTTTAAGAAAAAGTGTCCGCCTCGGGCGCCGATCACAAGGTTGTTAAGCGGAGTCCAGACGCCGTTCACAGTGATACTTTGCGAGTTATCTCGCCCACCTGCCTGTTCAGTGAAAGCTGAGCCAGTAAGGTTATTTCCACTGGGCGGAGTGCAAACACTTGTTGCAGGAGGCACCGGATTTGTGCAGTTTAGGGCATCCGTATATGAAGGGATGATTCCAAGACCGTGGAATGGATTGTAGGTATAAGCACTGCTTAGACGCAGTTTGCTGAAGGGTTGAGCGTCCAGACGTAAAAAGGAATATTCGAAAGTGCTCTTGCTAGTATAGGTCTGGGTAAAACCGGTCGGAATCCGTGTCACGGGATTACGATAGTTGATCGTCCTTTCTCGGGTAAAGATCTGTGGAGAATAGCTTCCAAAAAACCAAATTCGATCTTTAAGGATGGGGCCGCCGAGGCTTGCTCCCGGGAAGAAGCCAAGGGATTTGTCTTTGCCCTGAGGAAAATATTCAGCTAAACCAGTACCGAGTTGGTTTTGGATAAGAATGTCGCGACCACGAGTTTGAAGAGCCCCGGGACGAAAATTAGACCCGAACTCGCCGCGCCAAGAATTGCTGCCGCCTTTGGTAACAAGGTTAATGACGCCGCCGGTCGCTCCGCCGTATTCAGCTTCGAATCCGCTCGACTTTATCTGAACTTCTTGCACTAAGGCGAAAGGAAGGTCACTGGTCTCGTTTAGGGTTCCGGTTCGGACGTTCGAAACTTCCTGGCCGTCAATAACAAAGACGTTTTCGGAACCGCTGGCTCCGTCGATCTGAAAACCGCCACCAAGAGGTTCCACACGGGTTGCTGGCGAAACCTTTAGGATGCTGGAAAAGCTGATGCCCTTTGGCAGCAATTCCGCTGTGGCCGCACTGATCGTTGTTTGGATCTTCGTATCTGTCGTGTCGATCGGCGATACATCGTCGGACGTCACAGTGACGTCCGCGGAAACGGTTGTGCTTAGTTCAAAGTTAATAACTGTTGCTCGGCCGAGGTTTACCTCGACTGCATTAAGCGTTTTTGGTACAAATCCGGAGACTGCCTGTGAGGACATCGTATATGTTCCCGGTGGTACCTGCAAAACGCGGGCAAAGCCTTCGTCGTTGGTGGTGACGGTACGTTTGTAGCCGGCCGACGCACCGGTACTTGAAACTGTAATAGATACATTCGGAACGACCGCTCCGGTCGAGTCCTTCGCGGAAATTTCAATACTACCGGTCGTTTCCTGGGCTAGCGCTGAGATCGCAAAACAGGAAATTACGGTGAGTAGGGTGAAAATTGAACGTAAAGTTCTTTTCATCTGATCCTCCTAAAGATTAAAAAAAATTGGGTATTTATAGCCGACCATCTAATCGCGTACATAACGATAATTTTTCGTATTGTCGCGGGTAAACCCCTGATGCGTGGCTGACATGAGATTATTAGGCAAAAATCGTTCCGTATCCTGAAATGTGCAAACTCTATACGAACAAAGGGATTTTGAGCAGTTCATTCAACTGAACCAAAAAAAGTGTCCAAATTTATGAATTCCTCAATGAAAACTTGAAGATTAATCGCGTTTCCTGCCGGGAA
>JBBRUA010000177.1:0-6717 GCA_038248245.1 Pyrinomonadales bacterium
GCCCAGAAACGAAAAATACACGAAGACCTTGCAAACGGAGAGATCGATCTCGTTATCGGCACGCACGCGATAATTCAAGACGCTGTTAAATTCGCGGGTCTCGGCCTGGCGGTAATTGATGAACAGCACCGGTTCGGCGTGATGCAGCGGGCTCAGTTAAAGGCCGGCGGACACAATCCGGATATTTTATTCATGACCGCCACACCGATTCCCCGCAGCCTGGCGATGACCGTGTACGGCGATCTCGACGTCTCGATCATCGACGAACTCCCGCCCGGCCGCACGCCGATCAAAACCGTCGTCGTCGGCGAAGACAAACGCTCCGGCGTCTATCAAGGTATCGATCGTGAAGTAAAACTCGGCCGTCAGGTCTACGTCGTCTATCCGCTAATAGAAGAATCCGCCAACTCAGACATCAAGGCCGCGAAGGTAATGTATGACGACATTCGCACGAATATTTTCCCGCAATATTCCGTCGGTTTGCTCCACAGTAAAATGAAGTCGGCAGACAAAGAAGCGATCATGCAGGAATTTGTCGCCGGCCGACTCGATATTCTCGTTTCAACGACAGTGATCGAGGTCGGAGTCGATGTCCCGAATGCTTCGCTTATGATCATCGAACACGCCGAACGCTTCGGGCTCTCACAGCTCCATCAGCTTCGTGGACGTGTCGGGCGCGGGGCGGAGCAAAGCTTTTGCGTACTGCTCGCCGGTTTCAAACGAACGGCTGTTGCCAAGGAACGTCTGGGAATCATGGAGCAATCGTCCGATGGTTTTAAGATCGCTGAAAAGGATCTGGAACTTCGCGGTCAGGGCGAGATTCTCGGCACGCGGCAGTCGGGAATCCAAAACTTCAAGCTCGGCAATATCGTCCGCGATCTCGACATTCTCATTGCCGCCCGCACCGATGCCGAAGAATACCTAACGAAACGCCGCCTGTCACCCGAGACATCGGCGATGGTAAAGATCGCCCGCGCCGACAAAAATGTCAGACTCGGCAGCATCGGCTAACACTTCCCCAATATCTTCATTGCCCGCACGCTACCGATTCCCTAAACTAAATACCTATGCGCATCATCTCCGGCATTTATCGCGGCCGCGTCCTTAAGAGTCCGTCGGATAATAAAACACGGCCGACATCGGACCGTTTGCGCGAGACGCTATTTAACGTTATCGCTCCGCTCATCGACGATGAAACGCGTTTTCTCGACCTTTGTGCCGGCACCGGAGCGATCGGTATCGAATCGCTTTCACGCGGGGCGGCTTTCGTTACGTTTGTGGATAAATCGAAGCGATCGTGCGCACTTATCGAAGAAAATCTCGACAAGCTCGATGTGCCGGAAACTCAGACGGAACTGCTCGGTCTCGACGTCGACAATTTTACCGGCCGCGAACACAAGTTCGGCTGGGACATCGCCTATTTCGATCCGCCTTACGATGCTGACTATTCGATCGTGATGCACGAGTTCGGCTTTAACAAAACGCTACTCAACGACGGCGGATTATTCGTTGTCGAGCACCACACGAAGAAAACCGTTCCCGATGAGGTTGGCTCGCTACGACGTTGGCGTATTCTGAAGCAGGGCGAGGCATCACTTAGTTTTTACGAACGCGACTGACCCATGAAAACGATCGTAATATGGCTGTTGCTCTGTCTGATCTGGGGTACAACGTGGATCTTTATCAAGGTCGGGCTCGAGGATCTGCCGCCGATGGCATTTGCGTCCGCGAGGTTTCTGCTCGGGGTTGCAATACTGTTCGTCGTGATCCGTGTACAAAAGATCGAGCTGCCAAAAACAGCGAAGGCATGGCGACTGATCGCCCTCACCGGAGTGCTGCAGTTCTCGGTAAACTACAGCACAGTCTTCTGGGCGGAGCAACATATTACGTCGGGTCTCGCGGCCGTTCTGCAGGCGACGATAACTGTTTTCGGCCTCGTATTGGCATGGTTCTTCCTGCCGAATGAACGCATCACCAAGCTAAAGGTCTTCGCCGTCGTTGTCGGCATCGTCGGCGTTGCTGTGATCTTTATCGACCAACTCAAAGTGCAGAGTTACATGGCGTTTCTAGCCTGCGTCGGCATCGTGATCGGTTCGTATGCGGCGGCACAGGCTTCTATCTTGGTCAAGGCAAAAGCCGGCGGCATTCATCCGGCGTCTTTGCTGTTCTGTCAGATGATCTGCGGACTGCCCGCGATCGTTATCTACAGTCTGGTTGCCGAAGGCAATCCGCTGAATTATAACTGGAGCCTGCGAGCGGTCATTTGTGTCCTTTATCTGACGATCGCCGGAACGGTGGCGGCTTTTTGGCTTTATTATTGGCTTTTGGGTAAAATTGAATCGACGAAAGCAATGATGATCTCGCTCGTTACGCCCTTAATAGCGGTCGTCATCGGAGCAATAGTTCTCGACGAAAGCCTTCCGGCACAGACCGGCATCGGCGGCCTACTCATCATCGGAAGCATCGGGCTGATCGTATTCCGGAAAAAGAAAGTTCATCCACAGATAAACACGGATGCACACGGATAGAAAAAAAATCTGTGTTTATCTGTGTCCATCTGTGGTTAAATTTCTTATGTTCTTCAAGTTCACAACATCAGGCGAGTCTCACGGTAAAGCACTTGTCGCCATTGTCGAAGGGATTCCGGCCGGGCTCGAGATAGATGTGGCCGCCATCAACCATGAGCTCTGGCGTCGGCAGCAAGGTTATGGCCGCGGCGGGCGGATGAAGATCGAAACCGACACGGTTGAGATCCTTTCAGGTGTGCGGCATGGCAAGGCTTTGGGTTCGCCGATCGCTCTGATGATCAAGAACGACGATTTCGTTCATTGGACGGAGGTGATGTCTTCCGAACCGCTCGAAACTCAGCCGAAAAATCCTCGTCTTGTCACTCGTCCGCGTCCGGGGCACGCCGACTTGCCCGGCGGACAGAAGTATCAGACGCGTGACCTTCGCGACATTCTTGAAAGAGCTTCCGCAAGAGAAACAGCGGCCCGTGTGGCTTGTGGGGCGGTCGCGAAACAGTTGCTCGCTGCCTTCGGCATAGAAGTTCGGAGCCACGTTGTGAAGCTTGGGAGCCTTCCCGAGACTCCGCTGGAACGCACTTGGGACGAGATACTCTCGATCCCGAGCGATTCGCCGCTAAACTGTGCCGACGAGGCCTTCGAGACGCAGATGATCGCCCTGATCGATCAGACGAAGGCCGACGGCGACACTCTCGGCGGTGTTTTCGAGGTCGTCGCGAAAGGTTTGCCGCCCGGCCTGGGCTCGCACACTTCGTGGGAAGACAAACTCGATGGCCGCATTGCCCGGGCGATAATGTCGATCCACGCCATCAAAGCCGTCGAGATCGGTGAAGGCGTCGCCAACGCCGGCCGCCCCGGATCGCAGGTCCACGACGAGATATTTTACGGAACAGTAGCATCGAGCGGCATGGCAGAACCCGCTGCGTTAGCTGCGGGTGAGACCGTCGAAGGCGAATCAACCTCGGTCGACGATCACGCCACGAGCGTAGCGGCCACGACACCCGCTCACGCAGGTGGTTCTGCCTTTACGCGGCCCACAAATCGTGCCGGCGGTCTTGAGGGCGGGATAACGAATGGCGAAGAGCTTCGCGTTCGTGGTTACAAGAAGCCGATCGCGACGCTTCGAACACCGCTGCATTCCGTTGACATCGACACCAAGGAAGAAAACCTCGCCGCATTCGAAAGATCGGACGTCACCGCAGTTCCCGCCGCCGGAGTGATCGGCGAAGCAATGCTCGCCATCGTCCTCGCCAACTCCATGCGAGAGAAATTCGGCGGCGATTCCATCAGGGAGATGAAGCGGAACTACGACAGCTATCAAGAATCGGTGCGAAATTATTGACGTCATGACACACCGATGAGCGAACGTTTTGGCGTTTGCCGCATCCAATCGGTAAAAATTAGACTTTAGTTCCAAACATCTATAAAACTATGAAAAATACTCTAATCGTCCCGTTCATTCTATTTGTACTCGCATTTTCCGCCTTTGGTCAGAAGCTCGGAAAGCCCACGCTTACTCCTTCGCCGCTTACAGATGCACAGCAAAAGACTCTTCAAGAAGCGGTCGTGCTTCATGATGCGAAGAAATATGCAGAGGCAATAGTTAAATATAAAGCGATTCTTGCCGAAAATCCCGATGCCACGGCGGCAATGTATGAACTTGCTTTCTCGCTAGATGCCAAGGGCGATCAATTGGAGGCGATGGAGCTCGCAAACAAAGGCACCAAATATATTTCAGACGAATTACCTTTGTTCTACGTGCTGATGGCTAACAACCTCGACGATCTCGGCAAATCGGATGATGCGATAAAGATCTATCAGGACGGAATCAAGCATCTCGAAGGTAAGGCTTTCGCTGGTTACCGGGCAAGCTTGCAATACAATCTCGGCGTGACCTATGTGAAGCTCAAGAAGTATCTCGAAGCGCGTCAGGCATTGAAGTCAGCCGTCGAAAACAATTTTGCGTACGCAAGCCCTCATTATTTATTGTCGATCGTTTACAACGGCACAAAATATAAGCTTCCAGCTTTTCTTGCTGCAGCTCGATTGGTATCACTCGAATACAATACACAGCGAACGCAATCGTCGGTCGATCTGATAGTATCAACCCTTAAACCTTCGAGTAAGGATCCCAAGATCGGGAACATTACCATAGATCTTGATTTCTTCGCGCCCAAAGATGAGGGAGATTTCGGAATATTCGACCTCATGCTTCCCACCCTTACAACTATCGAGGACAAAAAGGATGCGAATAAATCTCCGAACGTGAAATTCGTTGACGCAATCGGCACAATAATCGCACTGCTGGCCGAAGACAAAAAGGTAAAATCAACTTTCGTCGGAAAGAATTACGTTCCATTCATGATGGAGATGAAGAAATTAGGGCATGTCGAAGCCTTTGGTAATATGGTGCTCTACATCAATGACAACGACAATGCCGACGCCGCTAAATGGATTAAGGCAAACGATGGCAAACTTAGTGCTTTCATAACGTGGGCGAAGGCCTATCGTCCTAGCGCTCAATGAAAATAAAGATTCCCGGCTTGGTTGTTTTTCTTTTTCTGTCGTTAAGCGGTTGTTCTAGTGTCGAAAAGCCCGCGTCGAATATGGCGGCGGCTCGGGAAGCGAAGAAGGAGCGGGCGGAGCTTCGAAACAATATAAAAAAGATCGAGCCGTTCTTTGCGGTGATGGGCAAGCCGGGCAACTCGGACTGGTTGGCTTCGCATAATGAGCCGGGGCAGACGTTTGCGGAGTATTTGGAGACTGATCCGGTGAAGCCGACGGCTCAGCGAAGTAAAATTTACGTGCTGCCGCTTGGGACGTTCAACGCTAAGCAGCAGAAAATGATCGCGGTAACTTCGAAATACCTCGCGGCGTTCTACGAACTGAGCGTTCAGGAACTGCCGCAGCGTCCGCTGACCGCTACGTGGCCGAATGTAAGGCAAAACAAGTTCTCGAAAACCCGCCAGATCAAGACGGGTCATATTCTAAACGACATTCTAAAGCCGATCTTGCCCGCCGACGCTGCGGCACTGATCGCGTTCACTGCGGAAGATCTGTATCCAAATGAATCGATGTACTACGTCTTCGGGCAGGCGAGTTTGGAGAACCGCGTCGGGGTCTGGTCTTTGTCGCGGCTCGACGATAACACCGACGAGCAAAACTTTCTGCTTCGCACGCTCAAGATCGCGGCTCACGAGACGGGCCACATGTTCTCGATGCGTCACTGCACGAAGTACGAATGCCTCATGAGCGGCACAAATCACCTCGCCGAAACCGACCGCCGCCCCGTCGACGCCTGCCCCGAATGCACCGCCAAGATCTGCTGGCTCTCAGACTCCGACCAAAAGTCCCGCTACGAACGCCTCGCGACGTTTATGAAGCAAAATAACTTCCCGAAAGAGTCCGCCAGCTTCACAAAGAAGGCCGCAGCCCTATAAAAGAGACGAGGCAGGCCGTCCGCACGACGCGGACACGTTGACGCGTGACGCGGACACACTGACGCGTGACGCGGACAGGTTGCCGCACGACGCGGCAGGTTGTCGGAACGGTGGCGGCGGTTGCCGGAATGGCGGCGGCGGTTGTCGGAACGGTGGCGGCAATTGCCGGAACGATGGCGGCGGTTGCCGGAATGGCGGCGGCGGTTGTCGGAGCGACTCGGCAACTTGTCGGAACCGCTCAGCAACTTGTCGGAACGGCGGAGCAACTTGTTCTTGACACGCCGCGACCAGTCCGAACTCGATTGATAACGTTTATTTACCGATGTCTCGTCGGAATTGCTTACCGGGGAAGTCGATCAGGGCGGCGGCCTTGTAGGCGGAGTCGAGGGAGGCGGCGAGTGAGTCGCCGGTGGACGTGACGCCGAGGACGCGGCCTCCGTTTGTGATGAAACGGCCTGATGGATCAGTCGCCGTGCCTGCGTGAAAGACGACGGTTGACGGTTGTGAACCGGCGGCTTCGAGCCCGGAGATCACGTCGCCTGTTCGCGGCTTGGCCGGGTAATTTTCTGAGGCGAGAACAACGCACGCCGAATTGCCGGGACGCCATTTTACGTCGAGCGAAGCCAATTTACCCTCTAACATAGCTTCGCAAATGTCGATCAGATCCGTTTCGAGCCTGATGAGTATCGACTGCGTCTCCGGATCGCCAAAGCGAACGTTGTATTCGAGCAGCATCGGACCGCCAGCGGTCA
>JBBRUA010000178.1:0-6677 GCA_038248245.1 Pyrinomonadales bacterium
CCCGCAAACTTTCGGTCTTTGTACGCATCAACCTCAACCGAAACGCCTTTGCCGATAGCGACTGATGGAACATCTGCCTCGGCAACCTGTATCTGAACTTTTATCGGATTCGCCCGCAGAATCGTGGCGACGATCGACGCCGATGAAACGTATTCGCCCACTGCTACGGGACGGTTACTAATAAATCCTGAGAATGGAGCACGAATAACGGTGTCCGCGATCGCCCGCTGGGCATTGGCGACTTGCGTTTGAGCTGAGTCCACGCTGGCTTTAGCGGCAGCTATCGCCGCATTATTTTGTCTTGCAGAGTTTGCGGCGGCGGCGAGCAATTCCTTGGCATTGTTAGCCCTTGCCCTTGCACTGTCGCGGGCGGTGCGAAACTGTTCGTAGGCGATCGTCGCAACATCGCCGGACTCGAGCAATTCGCGGTAGCGAATTTCGTTGACCTCGGCCTGTTTCATTTCAGCTAGAGCCTGCTGATAATTCGCGTTCGCCGCACGAACCTCTGGGATCGTTGAGGCGGCGAAAGTTCCGGTCGGCGACAGCCCTAATCTGGCCTCGGCTTGGCGAACCGCCGCGATCGCTTGTTTGACTTGGGCCTGCGATGTTGCGAGCAACGCCTTGGCGTCGCTCGAGTCGATCGTCGCGATCGTGCTGCCGATTGTGACGAATTGGCCAACGTTTACCGAAACGTTTGTGATCTTGCCGGCGGTTTTGGGAGCGACATCCGACGATTCGTCGGCTATCAGACTACCGGTCGCCCTGATCGCCGAGGCTATTTCACGCGACTCGCTCTTGCCGACAGTGATAGCGATAGTCTCTTTTTGGGAGTCTGAATTGGAATTTGCCTGCCGATTTGCTTCGGTACGGCCGCCACACGAAATGGAAGCTACGATTGCTATGGCGCAGAACGCCGTTTTGATACGGTTATGCAACATAATAGAATTGCCGAAGTTTCAACTTTATAACAAAATCAGACCGCTCAGGGCACTGATTATGTAAATTTTTGTCAACCATAGACGCAGCTGCAGTTCACAGGTATTGGGTTAAACTGGACGCCTGGTGTTAAGATAATTGAACTTTAACTAATACAGGCAGGTTATTTATGCAGGAAATTACAGTAACAGAACTCAAAAAGCAGTTGGATTCGGGTGCGGACATTCAACTCATCGACGTTCGTGAGCCGGACGAATACGCCTTCGCAAGCATCGATGGGGCCAGGCTCATTCCGCTTGGCGAGATCATCAAACGTATGGACGAACTCGATCAGACCCGCGAGACCGTCATCCACTGCAAGATGGGCGGCCGCAGTGCCCGTGCTATCGAGGCGATGCAAAGATCCGGCTACAGTGGAAGCTTAAAGAATCTGGTAGGCGGCATCACGGCATGGTCGAATGAAGTAGACTCATCCGTGCCGAAATATTGATGAATGTCTCGGCTTAGTCGTCGGTAAGATCGATTCCGTCGGCAATCCTGACGATCTGCATATTCTCCTGAACTGTGGTGCGGCAGGCCATGACGGCTTTTTCTTTGTCGCCGTTTTGGAGCCAGACCTGACAATTAAGGCATTCGCCGTTCCAGCAAAAATCGCCGTAGGAGATGCTTTCGACGGCGAGGTACTGGAAACATCGGAGAAGCGAATTGTTTTCGGGAACCTCGCGTTTTTCGCCGCAGATCTCGACCTCGACTAGGCGGTCATACGGGGCGAAAACGTCTCTTATATCGTCAATATTCATAGTTCGGGATTATTTTGACTTAATTTCGGAGGTTTCGTCCACTCCCCGGCGGTTCTTTATGAGGCTCGGAGGCCGCGCACGTATAAGACCATATAGATCCTGTTCCCGCCGCACCACCCGCGGTCATCTTTTTTTGATTAAAAGGTTTTTCGGTCATTTATTTGTTACTTGGTGTTTAGAAGGAGTAAAATAAGGTTACGGATGGAATTCTTATGACGTGGTCGGTCGTATGCTTCGACTATCTTAATTTCAGTTTTCGCCCGTTTCTCTTCCGCGTGGCTTTACATGATGCTCCGTTAATTTTACGATTACGGTTCGCGCAAAAATGCACGGCATGCCGGGTTCAATAGATCGGCGTTTTCTTTATGGTTGGTTCGCAAATTAACCAGTACAAAATCCTCGAAAAGATCGGCTCGGGCGGCCAGGGAACGGTTTATAAGGTTCTCGACACCAAGCTTAACCGCACCGCCGTCATCAAAGTTCTTCCGCCTGAACTCACACAAAAAACGGCCAACTTCAAACGTTTCGAACGCGAAGCTCAACTTTGCTCGCAACTCGACCACCCTAACATTTGCACGATCTACGATTTTCATAGCGACGATGGCGTTTTTTATATCGCGATGCAGTATGTCGAGGGAAAGAACGTCCGGCAACTCGTCGGCGGACGCCCTTTGGAACTCAAAAGCGCTCTGTCGATCGCGATCCAGGTCACTGACGCTCTTGCGTACGCTCATTCGAAAAATATAATTCACCGCGACATCAAAGCCGGAAACATTATGGTTACGGATGCCGGCCAGGTGAAGATCCTCGATTTCGGCCTCGCGAAATTGATGGAGGACGAGCAGGCAGACCTCAATAACGGCTACGACCGCACCGAGATCACCGAACTCGGAATTCCATACGGCACCGCGACCTATGCAGCTCCCGAGCAGGCCAAAGGCGAGCGGGCGGATCATCGTTCCGACATTTTCTCGACCGGCGTTTTGATCTATGAGATGTTGACCGGGATCTGGGCGTTTCAGGGAAAGACGGTGATCGACGTACGCCATCAGGTTCTTTACGGGACGCCGAAGCCACTCGATGTTCAACGAAAAGAGCCGTTGCCTCCGCAACTTCAACTTATAGTCGACAAAGCTCTGGCAAAAGATCCGAAAAACAGATATCAAAAGATATCCGTGATGCGAGACGAATTGCGAGCCGTCCTGCAGATGGTCGCGGGCGCCCAGATAATGCCGGGCGATACGTTCGTTCCCGGTCACGCCGATGGCGGTACGGTAAAGCGGGTTTTGAACTGGTTCACCGGCAAATCCGCTCCCGAGTCTACATCCGTTTCCGGGATCGCGTCAGTGTCGACGACGCCTTCATTTACGCCCGACATCACTATGACCGCTACCGGAACCGAGAAAAAGAGTGTTGCCATTCTGCCGTTTCAGAACATGAGCGGCGATTCGGCGTCGAGCTTTTATGAATTTGCCTTAGCGGACGCCGTGATCACTGAGCTCGCTCAGATCCGATCACTGATCGTGCGGCCGAGTTCCGTTATTGCTAAATATCAGGGCAAAGAGGTTGATCCGCAGGAGGTCGGCAAGGAATTACGTGTCCACGCAGTGCTTTCTGCCGGATTTTTGCGAGCCGGCGATAAATTGCGTGTGACAGCACAGCTTTTAGAGGTGGCGAGCGGTGAAATTCTCTGGAGCGACCGCATCGATGCCGAGGGCAGCGATATTCTGGCGATCCAGGACAGTATTGCCCAGCGCATTCTCGATGGCCTGCGGCTCGAGCTCAGCGATGTCGAAGCCGAAAAACTTAGCAAGCGTGCGACCGACAACACCGAGGCGTGGGAAGAATATCTTCGTGCCCGCGATAGTTTTGGTAGATTTATTTTCCGAACTCTTGATGCCGCCGACTGCGAAGCAGCGATGACCCATTTCAAGCATGCGATCGAACTTGATCCGCATTTCGCACTCGCCTACAGCGGTTTAGGAGCGTGTTACGCCAATCGCGTTTTCAAAGGCATCGGCGAGGCCGAAGATTACACATACGCCGAAGCCGCGTTCAGCAAAGCCTTTTACTACGATCAAAATGTGGTCGAGGCTCGCGTGTTGATGGTGATGATCTACATGGCCCGCGGCGAGAAAAAGAAGGCTCGGCTCGAGATCTCTTTGCTTGAGAAACAGTTCCCGAATGATCCCTCGCTATTCTTCGTTAAGGGCGTTATGCACCGTCTCGACGGCGATTACGAGCAATCGCTCAAGGCATTTGAGAAACTCGGGCGGCTCGACCCAGCGGCCCGCGTCGTCGCGGCTTATAACCGAGCCCGGATCTTCATTTACAAACGAGAATGGGACAAAGCCTTGCATGAGCTTGATCGCGGCACGGCTGCCGAACCGGATCATCCGATGCTGAAGATATTTCGCTCGGCCGTGTATCACTATCAAGGCGATGCCGACGCGGCGATCGATATGATGAAAAGCGTGCTCGAGGAACATCCGGAAATGGACGGCATCCGGCCGCTTTACGCTATATTTCTCGCCGCCGACGGTCGAGTGGATGATGCTCTCGAGCAACTTTCGCCCGACGCACTCGCCATCTCGCGGGCCGATCACGACATGGCGTATTGGGTCGGCTCGACGTACGCACTACTCGGCGACAAGGACCTCGCCCTCAAATGGATCGGCAAAGCGATCAGACTCGGCAACGAGAATAAACCGTACTTCGAAAACGACACCAACCTCGACAGTCTTCGCGACGACCCGCGATTTGCGGAAATGATGGATAAGATAGGCCGCGAAGATCATTAACAACCGCCGCTGCGGGCCGATTCGCCCCGAAATAATCCGTTTCGCCCATTTTCACCATCTTTACTACTTAAAAACTTAGTTTTTCGTAGAAAACAAAACGCCAAACCGCTCCGAATTGTCAAACTTTTGCGGCAAAATCGTTTTGCATTACCAATTGAGCAACGCGCATTTCTAATTGCGCGGCGGGCATTTCCAGTTGCGCGGCGTGCATTTCCAGTTGCACAGCGCTCATCAGCCAAAGTTTTCTTCGCATTCGCGATTGCGCAGTGAATTTTGTGGAATTTTTTACGCGTAATTTAGAAATTCTCAACGCAAATCATAAGATCTATGGGAGTCAATTCCTTAGTTTTCTGCTTGTTGCGGGAGTTTTGGCGGGAGCCTAAAGGTTTTTTTCGAACACAAACTCGTTACAGCCGAGTCCGACGCCTTTCGATTTAACCTTCGTCAGTGAAAAGCCGCGAGCTTTGTAGAATTCGAAGATCTCGTCGACGGTCGCGACCTCGTACGGGAAACCGCCGACCCAGTCGATGATGTCGTACCAGCGGTTCATTCCGCGGCCGTTCTTGTATTGCGTCCACGAACGAACATAATTCGCCGGCTTCAGCGTGACGATCGATTTGATCAGCGATTTCGCTTCGTCGGGTAAGATAACCGCAATAGCGAATGGTGTTTTCAGCAGCTTCGGCAGACGGCAGTACGTTTGCTTTATCCAGTGCCAACGCTGTGCCTGACTGCCGGTGTCATTGTAGAGAGCGATGAAGAGTTTCCCGCCGGAGGCTGTAGGAATTACCGCGTTCTCAAGTGCCCGCCACATTTCGCCGGTGTGATGCAGCACTCCCCACGAATAAACCACGTCGAATTTGCCGAGACTCGCGACGTATTCTGCGTCAAGCGCGGAGCCTTGCTCGACGCGCCAGTTCGCGTCGCCCGGAAAGTATCGGTTGCGGAGTTCCTGCGTGCAGGCAAACGAATTACTGTCAAAATCGAACGAATGAACGCGAGCACCGAGTTTTCTGGCCGCGAGTGAAAACAAACCGCTGCCTGAGCCGATATCGAGAAAAGTTTTGCCGTCGAGCGTTTCGACCTCGAGCATCGTTTTGAGCGAATCGACCGCCGTCGCGATCCGTTCGTCGTCCAAAACAGAAAGAAACGCGGTCCAATTCTTACCGAACTCGAACCGATCGCCGCTTGCGACCTCTTTTCCATGCTGTTCGGCAATATCTAAATTATTCGTCATTGTGGCACTCATCGACTAATTAAACATCCAATACGCGATCGATTTCACATATTCGCCGCCCACCAACTGCCAACCTGTCTTGCTCATCCACCAGGTTGAGGGTTTGGGGTAGTGTTCACCGTGCTCGGCATGTTCGATACCGATCGCGACGCCTTTTCCTTTTAAAAACTTTTCGAATGTCCACAACGCCCGCCTCGTATGATAGGGCGAAGTGACCAAAACAACAGAACCGAACGGGCGTTCATCGATCTCGTTGGCGAGCTCCTTTGCTTCCTGGTCCGTTCCCGCAACCTCGCCGGGCAAAACGGTAATCGCGTCCGGCAGAACGCCGTTGGCAATGAGTTCGCGTCGTTCGAGCTCGACAAAAGGCGGGTTTCGCTGATCGGTCGTCGACCAACCTGCTCGCTCTCCGTCGTTCGTAATCAATATCCGTGGAGCGACGCCTTGTTTATAAAGTTCGGCCGCCTTTTTCGTCCGCTGTTTATAAGCCGCCGAACCGCTCAGAACCAGAATGACGTCGGCCTGTTCAAGTTTCCTTTCGACCACAAGACGCGATGCGAGCGATGGAGCTAAAGCGATCCAAAGAATCACGAGAGCAGCTAGAATGATTGCTATTTTGTAGCGATGCTTCATCTTGGCTTGCGCGTCAGAAAATTAATTGGTGCTTGCCGCCCGCTCACCGAGGCGGTTCTGACAAATCAGAACCCGCAGCTCGTCGACCTTTGCTTCCCAACTTTCGTGAGAGATGGCATCGCTTACTTCCTCACGCGGTTTTGGATCGGCGAGTGCCGACTCGATCTTAGAGATGAAGTCAGCGTGATCGACTCCGACCAAACAATCGGCCAGCACGCGAACCTCGGGGATATCCGTCGAAACAACCGGCAATCCGGCGGCCAGATATTC
>JBBRUA010000179.1:0-6498 GCA_038248245.1 Pyrinomonadales bacterium
GTCAAAAACGGTTTTCTTGCTTGAAAAAAAGTAATTGTCATAACTTTAGAATCACGTGAGATAGCGGCGAACCGGTAATGCAATTCAGGATTCGTCAGTATTCTAAGCATTAGCGTCCGAAGGAGAGTGCTCGTTCGACGGCACGTCTGGCGTCGATGACGCCCCAGCCTTGGCGGTCGACTTCGTAGAGGGGCAAGCGTTCGGCGGTTGATATTAGAATTCGTTTAACGGCTGGCGGATCGAGATTAGGGTTTGCCTCGAGCATCTGGGCGACGACGGAGGAGACGATCGGGGCTGAAAACGAGGTTCCGTCAACGTATTTGTAATGCGCGGTGATCACACTCTCTTGGCGGATCTTTAACAATACAAGTTGCCTGATCGTTGAGACTTGACGATCGAGTGCGGCGTCGAGTTCGGCATCGATGCCGTGATTTTCGCGAATGATCGTGTGAACTTCATGATCCGAAGCCGCGTCAAGCTGAGAGAGTAAGTCGGCTTGCTGAGCTGTTGGCGTATTCGGCAGGATCGGTGCCGGAACCCAGATCGATGACGCGATCACCTCGGGCTTTTGCAAACCGTCGATCGTCGGCCCGTACGACGAACGGTACATTCCGCGTTTCGCACGGTTGATCGAATTATTGTCGTCGAGCCCGCCGATAGCGATGCAAGAAGGCGCACTAGCCGGCGGCACGACCGGATGATTCGGCAAATGACCCGCGTTCCCCACCGCACAAACGACAGTGATCCCGGCACGAGAGCATTCCTCGACCGCACGAGACAAAGGGTCGCTAAGATAGCTCGCTTCGTAGTCGCCGCCGGCCGAGATGTTGACGATACCGATGCCGTACTTCTCTTTATTCGCCAAAACCCACTCGATACCGTCCTGAATGTTCTGATCAGTAATTCGCCCGGTCCGTGCAAGCTTGACGAGCACAACATCGGCGTCGGAAGCGATCCCGCGATAGAAGCCGTTGGACAATGCACCGTTGCCGGCCGCCACCACAGAGGTCATCATCCCGTGCCAGCTTGCGACGTCGGGTTGGAAAAGAGACGAAAGGTCGCCGTCGTCGTCGAGCAGGTTGCGGTAGGCGACGATGCGGTTTCGCGGAGTCGTCAGATCGACGTGCGGATAAAAGCCGGAGTCGAGGAAAGCGATCGTCACGCCCTTGCCGGTGTAGCGTTCGTCAACGTCGAGCCGCAGAGGCGTCGACAAGACGTGCGAACCGTCTTTTTGCATCGCCGCGTCCTTAATTATGTGTTCCTTCGCCCGTTCGAAGAGGCGAACACATCTCGCACACACTGCCTGAAACTCCGCCGAGTCCGGAGCATTCGCCCGAATAAGTTTTGCGAGGCCTTCGTCAAGCGATAGGAGCGAAACATATTCGTCGCTCGACTCGCGCGAACATACCGGACACGCCATCTCACCGGCCGCAATATCCGCGATCGTGCTTTCGCGAGGAAATGAAAGTGATTCTTGTGGAGTCATTTAGGGATTTAAGTTTTCCATAAAGGACTAGTAAAATCAATCGTGATTATGGAACGTAAAAAGATCGGTCTGGCCCTTTCAGGCGGCGGAGCACGCGGTTTTGCTCACATCGGCGTCTTAAAGGTGCTCGCCGAGCACAACATCAGGTTCGATATGATCGCCGGAACGTCCGCCGGAGCGATAATAGGCGGTTGTCTGGCCGCCGGCATGACGGCGGTGGAGATCGAAGAAGTGGCGGCGAAGGTTGGCTACTTCACGATGGTGCGGCCTTCGTTTTCGCCACAGGGAGCGTTATCAAATGTCCCGATGGGCGAGTTTTTAGAGCGTGAACTGCCGGTAAAAACGTTCGAGGATCTCCCGATTCCATTTGCGGCGGTAGCATTCGACCTTGTTTCCGGAGAGGAAGTCGTCCAGAAAGGTTCCGGCGATCTGATCACAGCGATCCGTGCAAGCTGCGCCGTTCCCGGTCTGTTCACGCCGGTAACCAATGGCGGGAGAATACTCGTCGACGGCGGCGTAACCTCGGTATTGCCGGTCGATGCGGTTCGAGCTTTGGGAGCAGAGATCGTAATTTCGATCGACGTGCTCGCCTGCGGATCTAATTTCACCTCAATGCCCAAAACCGCCGTCGGCATTTTGATCCGTTCCGCGATGACGCTCATCCGTTCAGTCTCAACCGATCAAAAATCCCGCTCCAATTTCACCATCGAACCCCAAATCGCCCACCTCAGGCCCGATCAGATCAAAAAACGTAAAGAATTTATCGAATTAGGAGAAGCCGCCGCCCGAAACAGTATTGAATCGATACTCGCCGTTCTTGAGCAAGCGTGATCCGCTGGAGATCTGATCGTGCAATATCGTCGGCATTCAGTCGGCCAGCAGTGACGAATCTTATTGCTTAGTTGCCTCGGCGATGCGTTTATCCAGATTGGCCTTGCCGTTGGGGTACATCTTCAGGTATTGGTCGAAATCTTTTTGGGCTTCGGCTTCTTTACCGGATAATAGGTAGGCGATGCCTCGATCCAGGTACATGATGGCGTTAACCGGCATTGCTTTTATGGCGAGGTCGAGGTCAGCGATGGCAGATGCATAGTTGCGAAGGCTGGTCTTAATTACCCCGCGCGTTGAGTAGCCGTAAAAATCGCTCGGGTCGATAGCAATGCCTTTTTCGACGGTGGCGAGGGCGAGTTCATGATCCCCGCGTGTGTCGTAGAGCTTGGCAAGCGTGATGTAAGCCATTGCAGTATTTTTGGACTGTTCAATCTTATCATTCAGGCGTTCCATCTGCTCGCGACTCGGCCGATCACTGCTTTTAGTATCGTCCTTGTAGATGACAGTTTGCTGTCCAACCGTGGTTTTCCCATCGGATAAACCCGGTACAGCAACGGCGGTTGATACGGTCGCCGTACTTTTAACGGCCGAAGTTTTGCCGGAACTTTCCACAATAGCTAGAAAGTTATCTAGCATCTCGATCGCCTTGGCCTTATCGCCTTTAAGGTCATAGACAGAGGCGACACCAATCACCCCCGCGACAAAATCCGGCCGTATCGCGAGTGCTGCCTGGAAATCGGCGATCGCACCGTCAAGATCCTGGCGAACAAAACGAATCCAAGCTCGATTGGCGTAGACCTTTTCGTACTTCACGCCCAAAGCGATAGCGGTATCGAGATCGGCCAAAGCGCCGTCCATCTTATTGCCAAGCATCATTCGGAGGCTTGACCGGCGCTCGTAAAGGATTCCTTCGGAAGGTTTGATCTCGATCGTCTTGTCTAGGTCATTGAGCGAACCGACAAAATCACCAGTTATACGTTTAAGGTCCGAACGTAGTTTGTACGATTCGAATAGGTTTTTATTATTCCGAATGTCGCGGTCGAGGATCGCGATCGCCCCGCGAAAATCGCCGTTCGTCATAGCATCGACCGCTTTAGGATTTGGGTTTGTAACGTTCTGAGCCGCCGTCGAAAGGCTAACGAAACCCGAAACGCACAGTATCAGCAAAAGCATTTTAATTTTGTTCATATAAGATTGAGAGCGAACATGGAAATTTCTATAAGCTTATAAGTTTGACTGCCTGAAAGTCAATAAAACTCGACAGCTCTACGCGTTCTATCGCTCCACCGCTTTCGGAAAGACTGCGGCGGTCGCGGCGAAAGCCGTTGGTAAATTGCTGTTAACGCAACTATCGAAAATGCCCGGCAAGTTTAAGTTGCCGGGCATTTTTTTGTTCTAATTTTTCCTTGTCCGTCGGGGCGGTTTCGATCTCGTCGGTGCCGACTGAACGAATCCAGAGGCAGGCACCACTTTGGCACTGCCGCGAATCTCGAATTCCACATTTTTCGCCAGCTTGCCGTCAACGAATACGTCGACCCTATATTTTCCGGCCGTCCAGGCATGACGCGGGCGACCGGTAAAATTAACGCGATCCTCGCCAACTTTAGTCGTGTAGATACTTGAGACGACGCGGGTTTCGGATTTTACGCCGGGAACGCTGACCGCGACAAAATTCATTTTCACCGTCGCGACTGTTTGTGATTCAAGCACGACGACGCAATAGATCGGCACGTCGCCGGTCTGAAAGCTTGTGACCACATCACCGGCGTGACCGGTCCCGTCATCTTTCGCAAGGTAAACGTCTTCAACGCCTATCGGCCCCTTAGCCGTCACTGCCTGTCCGAGTCCGATGCCGGAAAGAAAAATCAGGATCGCCGCCAAGGCGGCAACATGGAAAATAGTACGAAGTGTGATCGAATTCAACATCTATCTCTTTGAGATGCTGAAGTTCGATTTAGTTGTATCGGAGAAAGTAAAATTATGCTGCCACGGTGTGGATGCTCTGACTTGTATGCGGTGCGAGAACTGCCTCGATTGCCTCTCGCAATGCTACCGCGTCACCCGCCTCAAAAATGGTGATGCCCGCGATATTTGCGACGCCGCAGGCCGAGGACGCGACAACCGGAATTCCTGATGCAGCCGCTCGCAAAAGACGGCTCGGCTTATGTTCGACAAAGGCAGGCATAACGACTAGGTCGGCAATCGACAGCCAATTATCCCCACCACGCTCGACATCGAAACCATCCCAGAAATCCACAGCTTCGATATTCGGCCCGAGAGTGACCAGTTTTACGTTCATTCCTCGGATCGCTTCACGCAGTTCGTAACAACCCTTACGTCCGACCGTCGAGGCAGGGAAAACAATTGTTGGAATCGCGTTCTCCGTATTGCCGGAAACGTTCACCATCGGCGATTTCCATGGCAACAGTTCGGCCCGGCCCTCAAAAAGTTCCGCGATCGCGGTATGCGGCGTGATGATTCGCCGGGCATTTTTTAGGGCTTCGGTTTCAGCCGCGACCAATTTTTCGTCGGCTCGGAAATCTCTAAGCGTTTTGCTTTCCCCGTGGAGCTCAAAGGCGTGATCAAGGCGTTCTTGCATCTCGGCCATCGGAACAGCTGTCATCAGAACGTCGAACGTCCGGCCGCCAAGTTGCCCGGTTCGCCACAGATACGGGAGCAAATTCTGCTGAACCACTACGTGTAACACGTCAAAACTTAATTTTTTAGTATAGCTCGCCGCTAATTGCTCGTATGTCGCAAGCAAATTCTTTTGCCGAGCGGCTCCTTGGGCGGCCAGACGGCGTGACTTGATACTGCGCACGGCGGTTACAAATGCACTTTGATTCACATCGGCAAAACCGTCCACGTTCCAACTGTAATTAGCTTTTTTAAAACGCCTTCCATCGAGCGGAAGGAATAATCTATCTTGGTCAGTTCGCCTAGATTGAATATATTCGTCGAATTCTGCCGAGAATTCGTCGACAAGGAACGCCGTTTTCCCGAAATTAAGATCGGTGGCCGGCTTCACCGAGCGAAAACAGTCGTCCACGCCACACGAAGCGCAGCTATTAACATGATCGACCTTGCCGTTTCGCTGTATCTGATGCAGCGTCGGACGTTCCTGTTTTTTTCCGCGAAATTTGACCAGCAAATGGTCGGCACTCATTCCGGCCTCGATCCGGATCGGGACGGCAGAGCGAAAACGGAGATCGACGTAATTCCAAAAAACGGTCGCGTCGCGTCCCAGTTCGGCAAGCGATCCGGCGATCGTTTGGGTATGAGCGTGCCTCTCGAGAATTTCAAAGTTAGCCTTGAGTGCCGCGTCATAGAGCGCGTTCGAGAGCTGACACAGGCCGCCGCCAATATTCGGAATGATGCATCCTTCACGAAGTTCGCGGCCCTCAACAAATCCGCGCGACGCGGTTGTCCGGCCAACATGTTTCCAGAAGCTGAAGATCTCTCCAGCGGGCAGTTCGAGCCCGTCGAGAGCCGCCGCGGCGACGCGCAGGTTTTGGATCTTTCCGGCGACAAGAAAGCGTTCCTCAGGCTCGATCTCGGTCCACAATTTTGTTTTCGATTCGGCAACCAGCGGTTGATCGAGTAGACTGTCACCTTTCTGAAAAGACCGCACTTTGCGGTCAAGCGAATCGGAAAAATAACGCTTCGTTTGGAGACCAAGGCTTTTGGCGCGAAAAACTAATGCTTCTCGTCGGGTCGGTATTCGGTGGCCGGATTCGGGTGCATGTGATGTGCTCATATTTTCGCATCTCTAATTGAACATAAAGACCGTAATTTTGCAATGAATTACGGAGTCAAATGCTATAATTTTGGCGTTCTATGCGATTCATATTCTCACGACTCTTCTTCATTCTGCTTGCGGTCGGCGTCTTACCGCTATCGTTGTCGTGGAATTTTCCGGCGATCCGGTATGCGGTGCTGACTTTCGATGCGGTTTTAATCATAGTGGCTATCGTCGACTACTTTGTTAGCCGCCATTTGCCGCAGGAATTCACGATCAGACGTGAGTTCGACAAGCGCTTTGCTATCGGCGACGCGACAATGGTCAGCTTGATCGTAGATAACGGATCGCAACTAGATATTAAACTGCGAATAAAGGACGAATTTCCGCCGGAAATGAAACTCGACGAATCTCGCGAGGTCGCCTTTACATCCGACGCTCA
>JBBRUA010000180.1:0-6439 GCA_038248245.1 Pyrinomonadales bacterium
AGAACCTTCCGGTGGATCGCACCGAACGAGGAAACTAAAAGCAGTCCGGCTCCGGAAACATGCAGAACGAAAAGGCCTTCGCCACCGAAAAATGATTTAGCTCCACCGAATTTTGTGTCGACGACCAAACTTGTGTCGCCTGCCAAATATGAACTCGATTGAACCATGAACGTTTGGTTATTCATCTCGATGCCAGCTACATCGCCCGGAGCACCGGGAGCAAATGTAACCTCGCCGGGTCCGCCTTTCGAGGTGAAGGTAGAGACGAACGCCGACTCGCCTCCAACTGCCCGCTTGAGAGCTCCAAAAACACCACCTTTCATCTGCGAGTTCAGATCAATGTTAGCCGACATTGAAACCATCGCCCCGGCCTCAGCTGAGATCGCCTGTTCGGGCTGAAGGTTGACCACCGCCAGAGCAAAAGCTCCTTGAAATTTGACTTCCCAGGTGTAACCGCGGCCCTGACCACGGCCATCGGCGTCAAATTTAAATGCACCGCCAACCGGCGGAGCAGATTGTTGTGATTGAGTAGGAGCGGATGGTTGTGGTTGAAATGAAGGAGCAAAGGTCGCCGCCGGTGGAGCATCCGCCGGTATCGTAAATCCGCACGAACCGCAAAACTTCGCGCCGTCGATCAAGTTCATCTCACATTTTGGACAATTCATACGGTAACTCCCTTTGACTTATTAATTAAGATTTCGCACGCTTGGGCCGCATCTTCGGCAAAATCGAGCAGTGAGACGTCGGCGTTACTAACAGCCAGAGAACGTTGCCAGGCCTCAACGATCGGGGGCCAACAGTCACCAACGAGAATCAGCGGCCGGCTGCCGAGAACTTTTGTTTGTAGTTTATTCCAGACAAGAGATATCTCCGTGACGGTTCCCATTCCACCGCGAAACGCCACAAATCCGACGGAACGCGTAATGAGATTTTGCAAACGATCATAGAAATGATCACTGGCGACCTTATCCGTCAGATACCGGTTCGGCTCCGACTTGAATTGGTTCATCACAATACCATAAACGCGCCCTCCCTTTTCCCTGGCTCCGAGTGAGGCTGCCTCCATGACGCCTAGGTAACCGCCGGTGCAAATCGTGTACCCGGCCTCGGCTAGGCGTGAGCCGAGTTCCCTCGCTTCCTTATATTCAGCGGAGGATTCGATACACTTCGAACCGCCAAATATAGTGACAATTTTTTCGTTTGTGGATTCTGACACGCAGCGGCCTCACTTTCTCTAAATTTCATCTTGCTTGATCTACGAGATTATATCTTACGACCAAAGGATCGCAAAAACTATCAGGTCCGTTTGAAGGGCTCCGCTCCTCAACCAAGGAGCCTACCTTCATTTACGATGTTAAGCAGTCTGCTCTCCCGCCTCTTCGGGCGTCAGGTTGCCGGACTCGTGGATCGCTCGTGTCGTGTCTGTGAAAAGCAACACGACGGTGCCGACGACAAAAAAGATGATCAGTCCGAGTATCGCCTGGCGGAACGATCCGGTCGCTCCAACGATGATCGTAAACATCAGTTGGCCCATCCACGACGTTCCTTTTTCGGATATTTCGTAAAGCCCGAAGAAAGATGCTTCGCGTCCTTTCGGGATCATTTGCGAATACATAGAACGTGACAGAGCCTGAGAGGCACCGAGAACGAGCCCGATAAAGGCACCGAGCAGCCAAGCCTGCCAGCTTTCGGCGAAAAACCCATAAGCATAGATAACGATGCCGCACCAAATAATGAGGGCTGCAATTATCGTTCTCTTTGATCCGATAATGCGCGCCAATCGCTCGAACGAAATAGCACCCACAAGCGCCGAGATCTGTGCTACAAGAAAAATCATCAGCAGAAACGAACTGTCTTCCGGTAAGCCTTTTGAGGTGAAAAGTTCGTAGGAAATAAAAACCGACGACTGGAGGATCACGGTTTGTATTCCGTCGTTGTAAAAAAGATATGCGATCAGAAACCGCCGAGTGTGCTGCAACCTCCAGAGCTCCTTCAGCGTTCCGCCTAGCTCGCGAAACCCAACGGTTAAAAGATTCTTGCCCGGATCGATCTGCTTTTCTGCTCCGCGTGCCCTGACGAAGTAAAACGTCAGAATTGCGAAAGCCCCCCACCAGATGGATGCCGAAAGGAATGAGATTCGTACTGCCAGGCCGGTCGAAATTCCCAGACTCGGGGCATTATCTATCAATAAAATATTCAAAACGAGCATCACGACTCCGCCGATGTAGCCTGCCGCATAGCCGTAGCTTGAAACTCGGTCGCGTTTGTCCTCGGTCGTGATATCGATCAGGAATGCGTTATAAAAGACGTTGGTGGCGGCAAAACACATGTTAGAGATGACCAGCAACGCACCGCAAATCAGATAAGAATCCGTCACGAAAAATAGCAGGCCGCTGGCCAAAACTCCCAAATAGCAAAAACCGGCCATAAGGGTTTTCTTCAGATTTGTATAGTCCGCGATTGCCCCCAGAATCGGCAGCATCAGAACCATCGCGACCACCGATAGCGCTATGCAAAATGCCGGAAGTCCTTTTGAAGTGACATTGAAGAAAATGAGGTCGAAAATAACACCGTCCGTACCTACTGATTTCTCGGCGAGGCTGATGAGATATGGCCCGATCAAAACCGCGACCACCGTTGTGTAAAACGCGGAGTTTGCCCAGTCGTACGCCAGCCATCCAAATATCTCTTTTCGATTATTCTTTTCCGGCTGCTGTATGCTGTTTTCCATGGACAAACCACCTACCCGACTTCTAAAATCTACGGTTCACGATAGATTACAAATTAGTATTTGTCCATAGCTCAACACGTCCTGTTTACACGCGTTTATGTTAGTAATGACCGGCAAAGGACTGTAGTCATAAAATCCTTTTTGACTTAATCGGATAATTGGCATTCTATTTGTGCATGCCTTGACCGATATTGATATTCGGGATAGAATTATATAAATCTGACAGTTTAGATGTTTCAATACATTCAGACGCGCTAATAAATTAACAAAGAGTTTCTAGGAGGAGAGAGGTTTATGTCTTTTGTTCATAACACAACATCCGGAATCCGGATCGGGTTGAGATCGGCAATTTTCTCAGTCACGGTTTTAGGTTTTGTTTTATTCATGGGGGCCAGCGTTGCGAAGGCTCAGGCTTTTTCAGAGGATTTCGCCGTAGTTCCGGTTCCGGGCTGGTTCACGCAGAACAACAGTGTGCCGGTCGGTTCAGTTCCCGGTTGGTTTCAGGGTAACACCGCAGTATTTCCGTCTCAGGCCGGAGTTCCAGCCGCTTACATCGGAGCTAACTTCAATAACACGACGGGAACCAATACAATTAGCAACTGGCTGGTTACTCCTCAGCGGACTTTAAGCGCTGGTGACGTGATCAAATTCTGGACACGAACAACCACTGCGAGTGCCTTTCCTGATCGCCTTCAGGTTCGCATTTCATTAGCTGGGGCTAGTACGAATGTTGGCACAGGGAATGCGGGAGTCGGAGATTTCACAACGAAAATTGCCGATATCGGTGAGTTTTATGATGGTTCCTATCCTGACGTCTGGACAGAATTTACGTTAACGCTTACTGCGGCTCAGGTTCCTACACCAACGAGCGGCCGTATCGCGTTCCGTTATTTCGTAGAGAATGGCGGCCCGGCAGGCGATAACTCAAACTTTATCGGTATCGACACATTTAGCTATGCCCCAGGTGCAGTTCTTGTGCCCGGCGACGCTCCGGTCGACTTCAATGGCGACGGACGTACGGACTATGCAGTGGTCAGAAACGTCGGCGGCGGTCCTAGCGGTCAGGTTAACTGGTTCTACAACCTCAACAACTCTGCTGCCCCTACGGTTGCGTTCGCTTGGGGCCTTGCAACAGATTTCTTCATCACGGAAGATTTCGACGGTGACAATAAGGACGACATCTCGGTCTGGCGTCCAGGTGCAGCCGGAGTTGCTTCATTCTATATATTCAATAGTGCAACGAGCACTGTGCGTGTTGAAGCTTTCGGACAAACCGGCGATGATCCGACTGTCGTAAATGACTACAATGGTGACGGAAAGGCTGACCTCGCGGTTTACCGTGCGGGTGCATCAGCTGGTCTTCAGAGCACTTGGTATTACAGAACAGTTGCAAACGGACCTGTCACTTTTGTTCCCTGGGGACAGAATGGCGATTTCCCGGCACCGGGCGACTATGACGGTAACGGAAGTGCTGACTTTGTCGTTCAAAGAAATAACGGAGCCGGCCAAGCCAATTTCTGGACGCGCCTGTCGACAGGGGTTACGTCGGTTACAACCTTCGGCACACCGACAGACCTTATCGTTCCCGGCGACTATGACGGCGACGGCAAGACGGACATTGCGACCGTCAGAGGTGTAAGTGGTTCGCTTCAATGGCAGTGGTTATCAAGTTTGAACGGTTTGATCCAGTATCGAACATTCGGCACCTCGGCTACTGACTTTGCGGCCCAAGGTGACTACGACGGTGACGGTAAGACCGATGTTGCCGTTTGGCGTCCGTCTGCGACCGCGAACCAATCAGCGTTTTACTCGCTGAGCTCAACAAATGGCTCGGCAGTCATTTTCGCATTCGGTGCTAATCTCGACTATCCGGTGGCAAACTACAATTCCCATTAATTCGGTAATACTGAATGATTAGGACTAGAGGCTGAGAATTTATTCTCGGCCTCTTTTATTTGCGGTCAATAGAAATCGAAAATGATGATGCCCGGCTTCCCCCAAGCCTGCGGACAGATTAAAATGATGTATCGACTAGGGCGAGCGGCCTAGGCTAACAACATTTAATGAAAGCAATGATTCTGGCCGCGGGTTTCGGTACCCGGCTCTTTCCACTAACGATCGACAGAACTAAACCGGCGATTCCATTTCTCGGCAAACCGCTAGTCGGCTACGTCGCAGAATATGTTGCCAGATATGGCATTACTGAGGTCGTTGTCAACCTGCATCACCAGCCCGATTCTGTTATTAAAGCATTGGGCGACGGAACACAGTTTGGGGTTCAGATCGATTACACACGCGAAGTCCCTAAAATTCTTGGAACCGCGGGAGCTCTCGACAACGCTAAGAAATATCTTAAGGACGATACCTTCATTATCGTCAACGGAAAGATAATCACCGACATTGATATTGCCGCGGCGGTCGAGACGCATAAAAATTCGGGGGCCATCGCAACAATGGTTCTCAAGCCAAATACGAAACGCGAACGTTTTACGATCGTGGAGACGGATGACGGGTACGTCACAGGTTTCGGCGATTACGCAACGCCTTTTACGGAAGAGGAGATTCGAGACACCGAGAGCAAGCCTTTCTATCCGCCGATGTTTACCGGCATTCACATCCTCGAGCCGAGGGTATTCGATTACATTCCCGAGGGCGTTTACTCTGACATAGTTCCGACCTTCTACAACCCGGCACTCGCGAACGGCGAGAAGATCGCTGCTCACGTGACCGACGCGAGTTGGTTCGAGCTTTCGACGATCCCACGTTATCTCGATATTTCGCTCGCCATGATGAATGGCGGCGATGTTAATTTTGGACGAAACTGTTCAATGTCCGGCGGCGCAAGTGTTAAAGATTCTGTGATCTGGGACGACGTGACCATTGGCGATGGGGCAAGTCTTTACCGAACCATAGTTGCCGACGGTGTTACGATCGAAAGCGGCGAACATTTTGAGAATGTCGCGATCGTCCGGGCGGATATGGTAAGAAATTGCGATGAGATCCCTGAGAAAGCTCTGAAAGGCTACATCCAAGGTGAGAATTATGTCGTTCCGCTGAATTGATCAAACAAGTTAGATATGCCCGAGATTGTTCAAAGACTAACTAAATTCCTGCAGTCGAAACGGCAATCGACCGAGTTCGAGTCACTCACGGCGGACGCATCGACGCGCGAGTATTTCCGCGTTGACTGGTATGGAAAAAAGGCCGTTGCGTGTGTTTACCCGGAACCGTTCAACGCTTCTGAGCAAACGTATTTGGATGTTTCACAACTTTTCCTGAGCGCCGATATCCCCGTCGCTGAGATCTACGAAGCAGACGGTGATTACGGCATAATAATTCAGGAAGACCTTGGAAATCGAATCCTTCGCGAGGTTCTGCTCGACGCGGACGAAGAACGTCGATCCAGACTTCGGAGAGAGGCGATCTCACTAATTGCCCGCATACAGCTAGCCACTCCTACAGCCTTTAAGACCGGATCAATTGCCTCGAAGCTTAAGTTCGACAGGGAAAAGCTATTATGGGAACTCGATTTTTTCAAAACCCATTATTTCGAGACCTACCTAAAAAAACCGCTGACTAACGCCGACGATGCCGCTTTGTCGGCCGAGTTTGCGGAACTTGCAAACGATCTCGAATCTTACGCTTCGGTACTTTGTCACCGTGATTTTCACGCGGCCAATTTAATGTTAGATGATCGAGACCGAATGC